>CAIXIX010000492.1 GCA_903919615.1 uncultured Chthonomonas sp. | reverse complement strand
TATGAAAAAGACTCCTTGCATTAAAACAACCTACTGACAAGCGGAAAAGATCAGCCCAAGACTTTTTCGCGCCAACAATAATTGTGAAGATTACAGATACCTGTCTCAGCATGTTGATTGATGAGACAGGCTTGTTTGCTTCTATAGGGCAGTGAATGAGAATTCACTGTCATGGTGTACAATCTGATACCGAGTAAATGGGGACGCCCGATACTCGGTAGGCATCCGATTGATCCACTCTTCTCCCACAATGGGAGTTCCGGAGCCGCTTGACAGCAGATGCCCAATAGCACCGTACAAGACTCATTCACATGGAAAATCCGGCTGTTAGGACAAGTGGAAGTGGAGGCGCCATCTGGCGTCGTCCTCAAGATCAGTGGCAAGAAGACATGTGAACTGATTGCCTACCTCGCTCTGAACCCCGATAGAACGCACACCAGGGACCGGTTGATGGACCTGCTCTGGGGTGACTCAGATATCTCCCACGCGCGAACCCGATTGCGCCAGTAGATCGCCCGGCTAAGAGCCTTACCTGCAGAGTGCGGTTCCTCCACGATACCACTCGTATCGATTACCAGAGAGAATTGCCGGCTGCTTCCTGCCGTATGGGTGGATGTAGCCGATTTTCGAACGTCTATCGAAGCCGCATCGAAAGAGGCGTCGAAGTTTCGAAAACGCGACCTGATGGCTGAGGCGACTGCGCTCTATCATGCCGACCTGTTGCCAGAGAGCGACACAGCGTGGGCTATTTCAGCACGAATGCAACTGAGCCAGAGCTATGATCAAGCACTATTGGATCTCGCCGAAACGCAAAAATTGCTATTTGACTACGCGGGCGCCGAGCGAGCGCTTGAGCTGCTGCTGGCTCATGACCCGTTACGCGAGGAGGCGCACCTTGCGCTTATGCGCATCTACTCCGCCCAGGGCCACCCGACACGGATTCAACAACAGTTTCAGGCATTGGAGCGTGTGCTTAAGCAGCAACTCGGACTATCACCAACATTTGAGATCATTCGGATCGCTGCTGAGTTGCGCGAGACCGCAGGTCGCAATGCGACACGCGTGAATCTGGATGATATCGAAGACGGCGATGATATTGAGAAGGCATTGGACGCAACAGACATCCTTCCCGGTGTCTCAGATTCATCTCAACTGGATTATGCGAGAGATGTTTCGGGGACGTCCCGAAGTGGCGGCAGAAATGTTCTGTTGCTTCTGGCCAGTGTGGTTCTGCTGGCAGTTATGTTTATCAGTGGCGGCGCCGCGTGGAATAGCACCCACGGTGGGGCTTCTATACGTGGATCGACGCGTAATGCAGCGGTACATAATGCAGAGAAGTGGGTGTACACGTATCAACCTCGGCCAGGAGAAAAACCAAACTCGGAAGGACGAGCCCTTGCAGCAGATGGTACCGGCATCTACGTTACCGGCCTGATTCAAACTGAGCACGACGATGCTGATATCCTTACGCTCAAGCTAACGCGGCAAGGGAAAATGCTATGGGCAGACCGCTACAGCAGTGCTGAACACGACTGCGACCGCGCGTTCTCAGAATGCCTCGATACCAACGGCGGGCTGTATGTTGCAGGTGAAACTTACGTACCAAAAACTTCGCGAGAACCGGAGGGTTGGAGACTTACACTACTGCACTACGATGGCGATGGGCATCGTCTCTGGGTGAAGCGCTCTCCGATGCGGGTTCAAAACGTTGGGGAGTGCGTACAGGCAGCTAGCGACACGCAGGGCGGATGCTATCTGGCAGGTACAGCGATTGAGCAGGGCAGCAGGTCAATCGTTGTACTCCATTACAGCTCGCACGGTGATCTGCTTTGGCAGCGTAACATCCGCGAAGGACTGATGGCTGTTTTCAACAGAGTTGCCGTGAGCGGAACCGGCGTAGTGTATCTTTGCGGTACAACCAGGTCGACGCAGCCAAACGGAGGTATCCGGGATGATTGGCTAATTGCACGAATCAATGGCGACGGCGAAACGAAGTGGGTTCGTAAGGAAGAAGGCGTGGCGCCTGGAGAAGACACTACTTTGAAAATATGTGTTGACCTCAACAGCAATGTGCTGATCTCAGGAGTCGTAGGAACTTGGGATGCCTCCACGGGAGTCGACTCCGGACTGCGCATGGCACTTGAAAAGCTCAACCCTGATGGGGCCAGGATCTGGTGGCGCGTTGTAGCAAACAGCGGCCCGGCAGTAGTGGTGGAGGGGATCTCCGTTAACACTCTAGGAGACGTGATGGCAGGCGGCACTGAAAAGCGTTCAGACGGAACCTGGAATGTAGTGTTCGTTCGATATGATGCCTGGGGCAACTTGTCCTATGCGGGGCACTACTCCATACCCGCAGGAAACAAGAGCGCTGCGCTGGCCAACGCCATGCTTTTCAGCGACTCCACCTGCCTGTTGACCGGCGAGGTAGGTTCCGGATCGGGATACAACATGCATAATGAATGCACCGCCTTTACGGCGGTATGTGCGGCCAATGGCTCAGCGCAAGAGCAGTTCCTGTACCACGCGGCGCCAGTTAGCGTCAATGTCATTCGCGATGCGATTATGTCTCCTGGGGCGTTCCTGACTGGCCAAACCGGTACCAATTCTATGACCAGGTCGCTCATGGTTCTCAGTTACTGAAGATAATTTACGTTTGATTTACGCTTTGGTTTACGTATTGGTTTACGTCCGCCTTGTTATACTTGGTCAATTGGGCCACCGCTTTGCCCGAAAGTCACACCCGAATTGCATTTTCGCGACTCAAGGAGACCACTATGCGTGTGTTACACGGAGCTAGCTGCTTGTTGGCAGGGCTATCTATTTTGTGCATTATGGAGCCCTGTAATGCACAGAATCTCGTAACCAACCCGGGGTTCGAGACTGGCGACTTCGCAGGCTGGACAACTACCAACCCCGGGCTAGTTTTGAGAGGTGCAAACAGCATCAATGATTACTATGACGATTTTGGGAACGGGCCACCAGATGCGACGATTTATCAAGAGCTTACGACAACGCCTGGGGCTACGTATAATGTGAGCTACTGGGAACGCGTGCTGCAGGCAGGACCTGCCAACAACCATTTCACAGCACAGTTTGCTGGCCAAACACTAATCGACCAAAATAACTTTATCGATGATTCGCTGTGGCATGAATACCAGTTCACGTCGACGGCGTCAGCTTCCCAGTCGCAGATCTTTTTCGGCGTCAGCAACCGTGCTCAAGCGACACTGTTGGACGACATCAGTGTGACTCTTAACTCCAGTCCAGTAACCACGCCCGAGCCGGGGAGCATTGCGCTATTAACTGGCGTGATGGCATCCGGCATAGTCGTATTCGTACGACGCAAGCGGGCGACGGTCTAAGTTGAGATAGTTGTCAAATTGGCCCGCTTCAATGTCTGACGACGTTGCGGCGGGCATTTTGCTTCCGGTTGCCGCCAGAGGAATGGCTGCGTTCGACGTAGAACCATTGCGCTCTGAAGCTGCGCTTAGTGCAGAGTCCCAGCTATCGATGTTTCAAAGCCCCGATCTGTTGATCGAGGAGATCGTGGCCTCGCATGGCCAGCAATCCACTATCAGTATCTTCCGCTTGAACATCGCTTCGGTCCTCGCCGTCGAACAGATTGCGATACTTCCCTGTAGTCAAGAGGAATAGCGCCGCATAGCGTCGAAAAAACTGGCGCGCCACCGCGTTGCTCCACGAGTGCGCAACTACAGCACCCTACGGCCGGTTGGCTCCGGAGCAGAATAGCTCGGAGAGTGCCCGCGTCGATGTCCTTATCTTCATCGCAACACGACATGCCGTGGCAAATTCGCCTCTTTGGCAATATCGAGATGGTATCGCCGGATGGCGTCATTGTTAGAGTTACGGGCCGCCGGACCGGTCAATTACTGGCGTACCTGGCTCTGCATCCCGACCGTTCCCACGCCCGCGACAATCTCACTGAACTGATATGAGGCGATATCGAAGTGGCAGATGCCCGAACGCGTCTGCGGCAGGAGATCGCCAAACTGCGATCTCTTGTCTCGTCGGCATCTGCCGTCTCATCTCCTCTGCTGATCAGCAAAGACCATTGCTCAATGTCGCCGGGAACCATCGTTGACGCTATCCGTTTCGAAAGTATCTGCCGTGACGTGAGCGGTGGGCAAGACTGGGACCTGAAGCGTGCGATGTCTGATGAAGCGGCAGCCCTCTACAGGGAAAAACTGCTGACCAGGCACGAAATTGGTTGGATCGAGGGTGAATGCGCACGCTATGCAATCAACTACGAAAGTTTGATACTCGATTATGCCTCAGTGTTGTTGACCCGACGTGAGTTTCCTCAAGCAGAACTTCGACTAACGAATCTGTTGAAACTCGAACCTGCATCGGAGGCAGCCAACATCGCGCTGATGCAGGCGTACGCAATCAGATGACAGTACCCGGCAAGCCACACAATTTGGTATGGGTCTACCGAACGTACAGTGGTTTCATCTCGGCTAATGGCGTAATATTCAATCTCTTAGGACGGTTGCGATGTGCACGCGGTTAAGATCGTGCCCCATGGAGCTTGCGCATAGTTGCGCCTGGCCCCGCCCACGTGCCCGATAACTGGCTGCTCGATGTGCGCCCGCAGTTTATCTGGCAACAGGCTCGCTATCTTTTCGAACGCGGAGGTGGCGGAGTGTTCGAGGGGCATGTTGCCTGATCCAGTGACCTGCTCACGGCAGGTCAGCAGTGCCAGCGTCTCAAGCAGCGTGAATTCCGCCTTGAACGGCGTATAACCCGCTTGGAGCCGATAGCCGTGGACATGATAGGTAACGAATGGCACGCCAGCTTGCTCAAGAGCCTTTAAGCTCCGGCCGACTGTGCGTACCGAGCATCCGCAAGCCGCCGCAAGATCTGCCTGGGTCAGGCGGTAGGCGCCTCGTAGGTGCATGAGCGACACGATTTGAAATAGGCGAACGAGAGGATTGCCTGCGTCTGTTTTGGCCATTATTTACGCTCCTGTTAACGTGACCACCTGCGAAACGAAAAATCAACGAAGCAAACGGCCGATGGGGTTTTAATTAGGAGGTTTTCCGCTTGGATGCTTTTCTTTCCTGCAATCAGGAGGCGGGGGCGGAGGTAATTTGGTAAGTTGGCGCCTAGCGGAAGGAGGGTGGTTGGGAAGCTGGTTAGTGAGCGAGTGATCCCTTTCCGCTCGGACCCTCGGTGCTCGGGCGCGGGGAGAATAGGCCCTACACGCCATATTGGCCTTATAGTTGGAGGCAGGAGGCTCGTGCGTGGTTGGGATGGCAGCACTCTACGTGGAGGTGGATTCGGAAGGTCTTTAGGTTCTTTGAAGTCTGCGAGGTGGGCGGAATAAGTCTGATGCCTATCGATCAAGTTACTGTTGAACTGTGATGCTGGGTTTCAGTGAAGCAAGTACAGCCAATACGAGATCTGGCCTCACCCTAATCCCTCTCCATGTTCTCTAACGCGCCCGAGCGTGCCTCTTTCCCTCTTTAATCCTTGCTGCGCTGCGGCCTCTTTCCGCTCGTACCCTCGTTCCTCGGGCGCGGCAGAGAACACGGTTAGAGGACACGGGAGCCAAGTGGAAAGAGGCGATTAGTGCAATACGTGGCTGTCTTGCTACCGCTCGCGCGTAGAGGGACGAATGCGCGCCGTCGGCGCGCGAGGAAGAAGGAGGCTAATTTTGTGGTGGGTGACGCATCGAGTCCAGGGCTTTCGACCCTGGCTTCCTACTTATGCCCCTTCAGGGCGGGACGCGAGTGCGTTAGTGGGCAGACGAGGTAAATGGGTAATTCGGTAAAGCGGTAATTGAGTGCGACGATGTGGGCGGGGAGCGGGCACAAACTGTACGACGGGTACGACCGGCAGGACCATTAACACATTTCCTAGGGCGGCGATACCTTCCAAGTACCCGATTACAACAACGCGCTTGACAGCTCTATCTCGTTACGCTAAACTATCGATGCGCTAAAGGGGCGCATCCGGATCCGCGGAAAGGACTGAGTCCACCTTACTATCCCGTTCGAACGCGACCTAACCTTTGTTGCAGCCTGATCGCGGATCACAGGCACGATGCAATGGAGGATTCATGTCTGCCTCGCTTCCCGCTAACCCCAGCTTGCGCCAGCTACAAATCCAGGCCAAGGATTTAGTGAAGTCCCTCAAGCAATTGCAGCCCGAGGCGCTTGCTCGTCTCCGCAAGAGTCATCCCCATTTCGCCAACATTTCCGACGCGCAAACTCATGAGGTCATTCTGCAGCTTCACGATGCCCAGTTGGTGATCGCAAGAGAGTACGGATTCGATTCGTGGACCAAGTTACGGGCCGCAGTGGATCGAGTAACGCTCGGGCGTCTCGTTCAAGCGGTTCAATGCGGCGATGTGTCGCAGGCGCGGGCCATTGTTCGGGATAACCCTGGCATGGTCAACTTTGACATGAGCGAGACCGACGAGCATCGCGTGATTCACTATGCAGTATTGCGCCGAGATGAACCGATGGTTCGGGCTTTGATGCGCGCCGGCGCCGACGCTCAAAAGGGCATCTATCCACATCGGGACGCGACCACCGCTTATGTTCTCGCGCGCGACAGGGGATTTGCTGAAATTGCGGCAGCTATCGATGAGGAGGAGCAGCTCAGACGCATCGCAATGAGCTGCCCGAATGCAACTGTGAGCAGCGCTCAGGATCGCCTCTATGAAGTCATCCGAAACCAGGACCACGAGAGTGCGATAGCGATGCTGGAGACCGAACCGAGCCTGACAAATGCGTGCGACCGTGAGGGAGGAACAGCGCTTTATGTCGCCTGCGAAGAGGCTGCTCTGCCTGTTGTCGAATGGCTGTTGGACCACCGGGCCAATCCGCGCAAGAAAAATCTGAAGGGATGTACACCGCTTGAAGCGGCGGTTCTACGCGTGGGATGGAAAGAACGCGCCCGAACCGCCTCATTCCCGGAAGTCGCCCAGAGGATCTTAAGCCGCGGGGCGGCGCCCTCGCCGCTGGTTGCCGCCGCTCTGGGCGATCTTGAAGAGCTTCGGCTGTGCGACCGGATCGATCCGACCGGAATGCGCGAAATGCACCGCGTTTTTCGCAGCGGTCTCCTTTCGGTAGCGGTGACCTTCGGCCAATTGGAGGCGTTGAAACTGCTGTTGGATCTGGGACTCGACCCAAACGAACGCCACCGTCTAGCCAACCTGGAAGAGGAAGTTTACAGTTACGGACAGCCATTGTGGCTGGCCGCAGCCTTCGACGAATATGAAATGGCAGCGATGCTCCTCGAGTATGGCGCGGATGCGAATGCCCAGGTGTACGCATCGGGCACACCCGTCAGCCGCGCTTATGGCACGGGAGATGCGCGGATGAAACTGCTCCTGGCCCAACATGGAGGTAGGCCCGAGCCATCGTTGATCGGTTGGCACAGGGAGTTTGCCGAAGCCAGGTCGCTGCTTGAAACGGACTCGCGTGAAGAAACAGTTAGCGACCTGTTATGGGGGGCAGCCTGTGGAGGAAGCCCCGAAATCGTCGAACTGTGCCTCGGCAGGGTTCATTGGATGCCGACAGACTTCCGTTGGTTTCGCCTGCTCACGGGTCCGCTGTCGCTCGCAAATCACGCACCGCATAGCGAGCACCCTGAGCGGTACGATCGTTCCACCTATCCC
>CAIXIX010000491.1 GCA_903919615.1 uncultured Chthonomonas sp. | reverse complement strand
CGTAGGTGTACGAGATATTGCACGGGGTAGATCCATTGCGCTGCTCCAGGGTAAGCTGGCTGGCTGCGTCGTAACCGTAGCTCACCAGCGTTCCGTCGAGCTCAGCGACCGTCAGCCGGTTGTAGTTGGGTGAATAGCTGTTTGTAAACACCGCCTGCGCCACTCCCGCCGCAGAAATATTCTGTATCAGCGTTTCGCGGCCCGCAGGGTCGAAGGTGTGCGATATCGTGCCGCCATTGGCAAGAATGCGGTGTATCTCTCTGCCTAATGCGTCCCATTGAATCGTTGTCATCTCGTTTAGTGGATTGACGATCTGGATGTTGTTGGATTGCAGATCGTAGGCATAGCTCGTTAAGCTCAAACAGGGAAGAGGGATCAGGGATGAGGGAACAGTAAGACGTCTGATCACTTTGTAGTCCTGGAAAAAAGGCGCTGGAGGCACTGCGCAGCGAACGCGGCCAACTCTATTCTTTGGGCCGCCGAGTAAGGAGGAGGCAAAGCGAAGAGTTGGGAGGCGCCTTCGGCCCCGGCATGCAGCCGTGCTCGGATTGAACGCGCACAGTTGGCGTCTCGGCGCGCGGCGCCTGAACGGCTGTCGGACGCCAGCATATGTGGGCTCGACGTATGCGATTTTTGCAGCAAACAGGCGCATCACAGTCATCCCTCAGGTTTTTCGATGCTCAATAGCTTCTTGCGCATCAAAACGAGCATTCGGTCAATTTCGGATGCAAGCCCCAACATCTCGTCGGAGTGCACCGGGGCAAGATACTCCAAACGAACGGCAAGCATCGTAAGCGTCTCAGTTTCCGCCAGAGATCTTCGCGCAATTGACAGGAAATGTGCATAATCTTTCGTCGTGCCGCGTGCATTTCCTTCCGCGATGTTTGCTGGAACAGACGCCGCAGCTCGTGTGATCTGTTGCGTCAGGGCGAAACGTTCTGCGGAAGGAAAAGCCTCAGCGGCGCGGTAAAGCAAAATAGCCAGATCCATAGCTTTCTGCCATACAATGAGATCCCGATAAGAAAGTACATTCTGCAATCGTCGCTGCCCGTCCTCGCACCTATTACTCTTAACTCATCCCTGACTACTGATCCCCCTTACATTTTGCCAGCCCTCTCGCATCTATCCTGAATAGCTCCTGACGAAATTCCCATTCGCGTCGTAGACAAAGGTCGTCACGAGACCAACTGGTGACGCGGCAGCGGAAGCGCTTGAACGCCGCTGGTAAGTTGGATCGGGCGGATTTGACAACGATAGCAAGCCGTCTCTGATTGCCTCCTGAATCCATCTTGTTATTAGATTTGGGAGCTCAGCGCTGCTTGACGTTTCGATGGACGCGATGTCGCCGTCAGTCAGGGTATGGAACCAGAACCGGTTATGACAATTGATGAAAACGCCTTTCGGCGTTCCGTCCGACGGAATAGCGAAGACCCGGAGGGCCTCCAGAAACTCCTTGATCCTGATATCACCGGCAGCGGCAGCGGCGCACGCCTGGGCAGTCGCAATGCGTTCCGTTAGGTAATGCATCTGTCTCCTCCTGATCGTAAGTAACAGTTATGTATTCTTATGCGGTCTCACATCTTGCATAAAACTCTTTGACCTAACCGACTTCATAGACATCATAGACTGCACTGGGGTGCACCCCGTTAGTGAAACAGACAAAAAAGTGATTCCGGTTAGATTGTAGCTTTTTGTATGATCCATCTGGT
>CAIXIX010000490.1 GCA_903919615.1 uncultured Chthonomonas sp. | reverse complement strand
TTTGAATTTTGCCCCGAGGTAACTGCAAAGGTTATTCGACGCGGACATCGACTCGTTGAGGTACCTATAAGATACGAAGCCCGCAGCTTTTCAGAGGGCAAAAAAATTAGATGGACTGACGGAGTGTCGGCCATCTGGACATTGATCCGATGGCGCTTTCAGCGATTCTAGAAATCAATATTCATGGATACTCATGGCTCAGGTTGATGCAGCTTGAAACCAAATATTTATGAACAATCCGATCGGGATCGACTTCGAGCTCACCGGTTAGCATTCGAAACAGCAGTATGAAAGGGAGATTTTCAACCGATGGAACGATTGGAAGAGAGCCTGCTGCAGCTAATCACAGAAACGGCAACGAACCTTCCGGCAGATGTGAGACAAGCTGTCAAGCGAGCTAAAGAAACGGAGACTGCCGGCACGCAGTCCCGACAGGCCATAAGCATTATTGGCCTCAATATCGATATGGCGAAGGAGAACGTATCCCCAATCTGTCAGGACACAGGCATGCCCACGTTTCAGGTTCATACGCCCGTTGGTGTCAACCAGATCGTCATACGAAAAGCAATAAACAAGATGATCGAAGAGGCCACACGCAGAGGCAAACTTCGACCTAACTCCGTAGACAGCATTACCGGCAGAAACTCCGGTCTCAATCTTGGCCCGGGAACACCTGTAATACACTTTGAACAATGGGAAAAGGACTACGTTGAAGTTCTGCTCATTCTCAAGGGCGGCGGATGCGAAAACAAAAATATTCAATACTCCTTACCTGCTGAGCTAGAGCATGTGGGGAAGGCTGGCCGCGATATTGAGGGTGTGTACAAGTGCATTCTGCACGCCATCTGGCAGGCGCAGGGCCAGGGATGCAGCGCTGGCTTCATTGGTGTATGTGTTGGTGGAGACAGGACCAGCGGATATTCAGGCGCAAAGGAGCAGCTTTTCCGAAGCGTTGATGATGTCAACACCGATCCTATTCTGGCCGGACTAGAGTCTCGCGTTCTTGCGAATGCCGATGCTCTTGGTGTTGGCACGATGGGATTTGGCGGCAAGGTTACTCTTCTCGGCTGCAAGATTGGCGCTCTGAACCGCTTACCTGCTTCCTTCTTTGTGTCTGTGGCATACAACTGCTGGGCGTTCCGACGCCTGGGCGTTCACTTGGATCCCAAGACAGGCGAGATCCTGCAATGGCTTTTTAGGGAGGAGAATCCACAGAGCCTGGCCGATGCAGAAGGGATACCGACGACAGGAAGGCAGTTCACCTTTACGACGCCACTGAGCGAAGCCGATGTTCGCCAACTCAAAGTTGGCGACGTCGTAGTCCTGAACGGGCAGATGCTTACGGGACGCGACGCTATTCACAAGCATCTCTCGACTCACGACTCACCAACCGACCTTAATGGCGCAGCGCTATACCACTGTGGGCCGGTAATGCTTAAGGACGAAGACGGCGTGTGGCACGTAAAAGCGGCAGGCCCCACAACATCCATTCGTGAGGAGCCTTACCAGGCAGATATTTTGCGTAAATTTGGGGTGCGAGCGGTTATCGGCAAAGGCGGCATGGGTAAAAAGACGCTCAATGGGTTGCAGGAGGTTGGAGCGGTCTACCTTAACGCAATTGGCGGCGCGGCCCAGTTCTATGCAGAGAAGATCACTGAAGTAACGGGCGTCGACTTCCTTGAGGAGTTTGGCGTGCCCGAAGCGATGTGGCACCTAACCACCAATGGATTTGTTGCAGTCGTCACGATGGACAGCCATGGCGGGAGCCTGCATGCTGAGGTAGAAATATCGAGCGCCATTGAGCTGGAAGCACTGGTGTCTCACTAACAATGGAAGCTATCATTCTCCTCGCTCACGGTTCAGTTCTGTGTGGTTCTGGCGAGGCGCTGTGGGAGCATGCCGCCCGGCTCAATTTCACTCAACGGTATGAAATCGTGGAGGTAGGTTACCTAAACTACTCCTCACCACCATTCCTTCAGTCGGTGGAGAGGTGTATTCTAGAAGGGGCAACACGCATCATCGTCTGCCCCTATTTTGTATTGCCTGGAAAGTTTGTGAAGGTCGATGTCCCACTGGCAATTCAGGCAGCACAAACTATGTATCCTGAAGTCGAGTTCGTTGTTGCAGACGTAATAGGCGCCGATTCGCGCCTTGCCGATGCAATTCTGGAATCGGCATCCACGGCCAGGACGGCAGACCGATGGCATGATGAACTGGAGAAAGCATCTGGTCATTGTCGCGCAGATTCGCAATGTCCGTTATATGGCACCCTTTCATGCCCACGTGTATCGACCCCGCCAGATGTAACCGCAGTTACAGGAGTTTCAATGAATTGATCTGCTCAAATCGCGATACTGCGCTCCTAATACTTGCTCATGGATCTCCACGTCCCGAGTCTAATTCCGGACTGTATGCTATGGCAAAAGCTTGCGAGGAAAGATCGGATTATGCCCTGGTACAAGTGGGCTTCCTGGAGTGCAACGATCCATCCATACCAGTGGCCATAGATCAATGTGCTCAGCCTGGCGTAAAACGCATCATTACGGTCCCCTACTTCCTCCATACAGGCACCCATGTCTCAGAAGACCTGCCGAACCTGCTTGAAGAGGGCCGCAATAGACATTCTGACGTTGAGTTTCTGCTCGCGGATTTCATTGGCCGTTCAACAAAAGTCACCGAAATCCTGGGTGATAGGATTGAATCGGCGCGCGAAAAGGCGCGGAGTTAGTTCACTATGTCACAGACCCCAGATCACCGCCTCATCACAATCATCCGAAATGCAATCGTGTGTGCGGCTTTAGCGGTTTCGGTGCCGTGTATTTGCGCCACATCTTATGCTCAGACTACCGGCGAGCTAATTCAGAATGGCGGATTTGAAGGGGGTGGTGGCCCGGACGGTCTCGGAGCTGGAATCCCGCGCTGGAAAGCATGGAACCTAGGCTATGAGGTTGACAGGACCGTGTTTCACACCGGTGAGCAATCGGCACGGTGTGAATCGAATCGAGCGACTGGCGAGCATGGAGCAGTTGTAGACATAACCTTGAATCAGGCACGACCGAGCCCGGTAGTGGTATCTGGCTGGAGTCGTGCCGATAACGTTAGTGGCCAGAAGGATATCGATTACTCCCTGTACATTGATGTTGAATACATGGACGGAACTCCGCTCTACGCGCAGACTGCTCTCTTCCGTACAGGAACGCACGATTGGGAACGAAGACAGGTACTCATTTCGCCGTCTAAGCCAATTCGCCGTATGAATGTGATCGCGCTATTTCGTCATCACAGCGGAACGGTCTGGTTTGATGATTTCACTGCGAACCAGATGGATGGCACCGGCATCTTTGATTCCCAGCCGCTGCTGCCTCTGGCGCGCCGGAGCGCGGAAGGCGGGTCGCAGATGCTGCGCTCGGGTGATGGTCTTGCCTTAGGTATCGACGCAGTTGGCAATATTGTGTCTGTGCTCTCGGGAGGGCAGCGAGTCCAATCCGCAACAACAGGCGGCTTCTGGTTGAGAGACGTAGCTGCCGGAACAGCTCCTGCGCCGATGCGAGGCAAGTCGTCGCCTCGTCCCGGCGGTGGTATCAATATCGAAACCGCAGCCGATGCACTTCAGCTTCGGCTAAACGCGAGGCTCGTGCCCGATAAAGAGAGCGGGACACTATCTCTCGATGGCGATGTGACAGATCTCACCGGTGGCGAGCGAGCGGTTACCGTATACTTTGCACTTCCGGTAGCGGCAGACGGCTGGAGTTGGGGACAGGATATCCATAGGTCGACAAAGATTTCGGCAAAGAGTGAAGAGGTCTATCTAACACACATCAATGTTGGCGCAGTCTCAGGCATCTCTCTCTATCCAATCGGATGCGTGTACAACTCGTCTACGGGCCTGTGCATTGCCAACCAGATGGATATGCCATCCGTCTATCGCATTTTCTACAACGGCCCAACACACCAACTGGTGGTAGCCTGGGATTTTGCTCTGTCGTCCAAAACCTCCTCATGGCCCAAACATCAAGCCCACTTCCACGCGTCTCTATTCAGCCTTAGCGCCGATGAAGCAAAGTGGGGGTTCAGGGCGGCGCTCAATCGCTTCTATAAGATCAATGCGCCAGCATACAACAGGCTGGCAAAGCCAGATGGATTGTGGTCCCCCTTCATATCACCGGAAAAGATCAAGGGATTTCAGGATTTTGGTTTTGCCTATCATGAAGGCGATAATAGTAAAAAAGACGATAATCAGGCTGGTATCCTGAACTTCCGCTACACGGAACCGATGACCTGGTGGATGTCCATGCCTCCCGACGTGCCGAGAACGTACGAAGCAGCGATGGCAATGGTAAAGGATCTGGCCACAAAACCTGAGCCAATCACACCTAAAACAGCGCATCCCACGCCGGGAGAGATGGCAAAGGCGCTATTAAACTCCGGTACGTACGATGAAGCCGGCCGCTTCAATGTCGAGTTTAATAATGCGCCCTGGAGCAATGGGGCCGTGTTTGTGCTCAACCCAAACCCTGAGATGGCATCTGGCACGGAACATCTCACCAAAGGCTGGCTCAACTACAATCCAACACTGGCGAAAGCCATGTACGGTGCAGATGGCGCGAGGTTGAACGGCGTGCAGGATGGCGAATACCTGGATTCTCTGGAAGGTTGGAGCGACACACTCGACTTTCGGCCAGAAAATCTCGCTGCGAGCACCTATCCTCTCACCTTTGAGACCGATAGCCGAAAGACGACGCTGCCTCAGTGGTATTCCACTCATGCGTTCACCCGCTATCTACGAGACGACCTACATAATCGCTCAAAGCTCCTTATGGCAAATACCACGCCTGTGAAATACTCTATCTACTCGTCGCTGCTGGATGTGATGGGAATCGAGGTCAACTGGCTGAACGAAAAAAGTGAATTCACGCCGGATGGCGACGAGACGATGTCACTGCGGCGCTCTATGAGCGGCCCTAAGCCTTACCTGCTTCTTCAAAACACGAACTTCGATAAGTTTGACAGAGCTATGGTTGAACGCTACATGCGTACCAGCATGTTCTACGGCATATTCCCAAGCATGTTTAGCGCCAACGCATCCGACCACCTCTACTGGGAAAACCCGACATGGCTCGAGCGTGACCGGTCCCTATTTACAAAGTACATTCCTATCATAAAGCAGCTTTCGGCTCAAGGTTGGGAGCCGATACCTTACGCTGAAACGCCCGCGCCAGGTGTTTATGTGGAACGATTTGGCACGCGCAGGTTTACGATCCGTAATCTTAACGACAAGCCAGTTACCACCGTTATCAACATAGCGGTATCGCCACTCAAAATTCCGTTAAGCGGCCTCAAAGCCATCGATTTGCCCACAGGATATCAATTGAAATCTCGCATGGTAGGTGATAAGCTTGAGATCTCCGTGGAACTAGGGGCTGATGACAGCACCGCGATCGACTTAAGGCCATGAACAACCCGGAAGCAAGACTCGAACCTGAAACCCAGTACTCTCCTCATCCGTCTCCTGCGAAAGATACAAAATCCGCCGTAGCATTTGCATCCACACTGCGGAGATCCGGATGCTAAAGGAGAGGCCAGGTATGTATCCTGCGGCCGCTTGTTTGTTATTTGTGTTGGTTAACGCCTCGTTAATCCCGAAGGCGCCGGTAACTTCGCTACTATCCGCACCGCAATTGGTGACGTGGCAGAGTCTGTCCCGATCAGACCTCAAAGTGGAGTTTCAACAACATGATCCTGCCGACGCATAGCACATTCTGCGCAGCTTAACCCACGAATTGGTGCATGTTTACCACGGGCAGAATAACCCGCATGCCGACCTGGGCTGCATGGATGACATTTGCTGGTTTGTCGAAGAACTAGCTGTCCTCGTTTCGGGGCAATTAGCTGACCGTAGCCTGGCTCCGGCAGCCGATGCGATCGCGGCTGGTCGGGTTCCAAAACAGCTAGCGAATGCCTGGTCTGGCAAATATCGTTATGGAGTATCTGGTTCTATCGTTGAATTCGTTATGAAGACGTACAGAACAACAATGTTGAATGAGATGATGAAGAAAACAGTTCCAGAAGATCTACTTGGGCTAATGCGCATTACAGAACAGGAGCTCCTGGCACAGTGGCATGCGTATGTCACGAAACTAAATTTGGCATGAAGCTCGACCACATGTGGGCAGTTGAGTTTTTTGCGATAGAACGTCGATATTCACAAATCCGCCTAAAATGGGATGGACACGTACACGATACGATGATATGCTGAGCAACGCTCACTGGCCTTAATTAGGTTAGCCACGACGCAGAGATTAACCGAAAACACACGCATAATTGCCGCACAGGACACCCTCATAGTGAATACGGAATATCGCTTATGAAGGGCGCGAAACTCATTGCGCATGCCGAGGGCCTCGTAAAGGGCATCCTTTTTGATTGCCATACATGTGGGCAGTGCGTCTTAAGCAAAACGGGACTGATCTGCCCGATGAGCTGCCCCAAGGGTTTGCGCAACGGCCCTTGTGGCGGAACTCTAGATGGTAAGTGTGAAGTGTACCCAGACAACAGGTGCGTCTGGGTGAGAATTCATGAGCGCAGTCCGGAAGACAGCCTTTCGGAACCACACCTGTTGCCGGCGCTAGATGCCAACCTCATTAACACCTCCTCCTACCTTAACCTGGTGACTGGCGCCGATAAATCGACACGCGAGTACCTGGAATACCTGGATCTGGGAGACAGCCGCAAATCACAGCCCATTCATACACCCTCCAACCTCGAAAGCAAACTGAAGGCGGGAACCTTTGTAACCACATGCGAACTGCGTGCCCCGCGCACAGCGAGCATGAAAACGGTTCATCGACTGGCGCTACAGCTTAAGGATCACTTTGATGCGATCAATGCGACTGCCTATCTGAGCGCACGGCCCTCCTTGCCGTCGCCGCTCGTGGCTTCGCATCTAGCTCAGCTTGGAATCGAAGCCATCTGCCAGACGACCTGTCGCGATCACACACAAACCACATTTATATCCGAGCTTCTAGAGAACCAGTTGAACGGCGTAAACAATGTGCTCTGCCTCACGGGAGATGCCTACGTCGGTGTGCCCAAGATTCGACAGGTGTTCGATATGGATGCAGCGCTGATGTTATACGAAGCGCGGCATTTGAGAGAAAAAGGCGTGGTTCACTTTAGTGGCGACAAGGTTAAGGATGCGCCTCGTCCCTACTTGGGGGCCGCGATCAATCCGTTTACAACGCCAACAAATGTCCCTATCAGGCGGCTGAAACAGAAAATCGCCGCAGGAGCCGACTTCATTCAGACACAGGTAGTGTTCGACATTGCGGGCTTTCGGCAATTCATGGAGCTAGCACGCCAGGAGGGGCTGGATCGCGAAGTGTTTATGCTGGCGGGTGTGCCTGTAGTGACATCGCTTCGCGCTCTCGAAGTTGTGCAGCGTATACCAGGTGTTTTATTGCCCGACTCTATCCGAAAGCGTCTCACATCGGCTGCGGATTGTGCAGCCGAGGGTCTCGTTATGGCTCAAGAAACAGCCCAAGAAATCAGGTCGATTTCAGGCATATCAGGCCTTCACCTGATGTTTTTCGGGCCAGATCATGCTGTCTTACCAGAGGTAGTAAGAGGATTGTCAAAAGGGCAGCCGAACGAAGAGCGGAATTAACTGTACCGCTCGACTCGAAGCATCAATTTACCCGGCCGCCGTACAGGAGCCCGTATGTCCATCAATAGCCTGACCATTATCGGTGAGAGAATCAACCCTGGTTTTGCTAGTTCGAAAGCGCTGCTCGATGCCCAGGATATCGGCGGGCTTCAAAAGCTAGCGGTTTCCCAACATCAAAAGGGCGCCGAATATTTGACCATTAATGTCGGCGAACAGGCAGACACGTCTCCAGAATTTCTTGCTCACCTGATCGAGGCAGTGCAGGAAGTTTCGGATCTGCCTCTGTCCTTTGATTACCCTCACCAGTCCATTCAGGAGTTGTGCCTCAAGACATACGACCAGAGTAAAGCAGCAGGACGTAAACCGATCGTCAACTCCATCTCTGAACTGCGTCTCGGGATGCTGGACCTACTGAAGATAAGACCCTTCAGGCTGGTCGCAATGGCTTCAGAGCGGCTGGAGAACGGTCAGCCTATGCCGAATACAACGCCTCAGGAGATCGCGCAAACTGCGATACGCATGGCCGAACGCATAATTACTACCGCACCAGAGATGACGCTCGACGACATCCTGATCGATGTGTCTCTTTGCCCTCTTGCGACGGACACCGAAGGACAGACGCGCCGTGCCATTGAGGCGATACAGATCATTGGCAGCGATCCCAGCCTAAAGGGAATACATATCGTCGTAGGGCTCTCCAATCTGGGGATCATGCTTCCTAAGCTCGCAACGGATGGCAGCCGGTTGAGCACGAAACTGGAGTCCGCATTTCTGACCCTAACCATGCCCACTGGCCTCGATACAGCGCTCGCAACTCCCGGTCGCGACTATCAGTTCCTGCCCGACGATGACTTTGTATTGCAGGGTTTCAAAGAGGCCATTAGCATGGATGGATACGATACGCTGATCTGTCTGAAGAAGCTATATAAGAAAGGGACGCCATGACCTCCTCTGTGTTGATCACGGATAGCTACTTCGATGGGGTTCGCTTCCACTCAGAGGGTCCATATTGCATTCGGATCCAAGAGGGCAGAATACTCGATATCAAAATGGGTGACAGCCCAGATGCTGACTCTAGCCTTCGAGTCCCTTTTGTTATGCCTGGTTTGGTCGAGGCGCACTGTCACCTGTTTCTAGATGGCGCTGAGCTCAATTTCAATGTGAGAAAGGAGTACCTAAAGGCATCCCGTGAGGAGATGCTGGCAGTTGCTCGCCGAAGCGTTGAAGCGAACATCGCGAGCGGAATTACACTTGTTCGAGATGCTGGCGATATCTATGGCATCAACGATGAGATCAAATCAGAACTGTCCAATACAACAACAGAAGTGACGCCAGAACTAAGGAGTCCCGGTCGGGCAATCCGAAAAGCCGGCCGCTACGGCAGCTTTATGGCGGTTGAGGCGACAGACCATGAGAGTATTGTTCGAATTGTGAAGGATCTGGCAACGACAGCCGACGATATTAAGATCCTGTTGACCGGCATCATTGACTTCGAAAAAGGACAGATGAAAGGCGGAACTCAGTTCGATCTTGATGCGACGCATCTACTCGTACAGACCTCCAAAGATCTGGGTTTGCTGACATATGCGCATTGCAGTGGACCAGA
>CAIXIX010000489.1 GCA_903919615.1 uncultured Chthonomonas sp. | reverse complement strand
TATGGCTCATGGCTCACCTCCTAGAACACAGTAGTATTAGCAAGCCATGATTCAACATACGGTATGAAAAAGACTCCTTGCATTAAAACAACCTACTGACAAGCGGAAAAGATCAGCCCAAGACTTTTTCGCGCCAACAAAAACTTCATATCAACTTCAAACACAGTCCGAGGGCGGACACCGACGCCATCATCCGGCAGGCGACCAATTACTTCTTTACCCACTTACCGAATTACCTGCGTGTGTAGTCAGTCGCCAGCAGCCGTGCGTCCGTCGCGTCGATCAAGCGGTAAATTTCACGCCCATTCGGTTAACGGTCAACCCACAGCTGTTTGCGTCTGTGCAGAGTTCATTCTTACGGCCGAATACGCTCGAAGAGGGTTCTTTTTATTCGTACGGGCGTGCTGGAAAGCCATGCGCGTTAGTCGAAAAAAGTGCGGTCAAATTCGTCTGCCTCAGCTGTGCGACGCATGGTGCCGGGGAATATTTCGCCGAGCGGCCGGCTGCAATACCCAATCAGTGCGTTCCATATTTCTCTGCCGTACGGGGCACAGTCAGGGGCCAGCAGGTGTTGGCGCATCTCACGAGCAGACGACGTATTGTGCAGGAAGACTCTCAGCCCATGCGAGGATGCTGCGCCGGCAATGGTCTCATTTATATGTGCATCGCTAAAGCTGTATCCGGATATAAACAAACGCACACCGCCGGCCTCACATACCTTGCGGAAGATGTCAGCATACCATGCCAGCAAAGGAACGCCATTGATCAGTTCACGCTTACCGCCGCCTACGACTAGAAGGCTGCGGCCCGTTTGATCACGCCAGTCAAACGATCCGTGAAGCTTTAAGTAATTGAATTGTCCCGCCAATTTCGGTGGCCAGCCGCCAACTGGGATCGGATGTTCAGCTTCGATCGTCCGTACAAAATCGACGGGCAGACCGTCAGGATTGAGAAACTGCGGGTCTGCGTTATTCGTACCGCCTCGGTCAAATTGTTCAGTGAACCAATCTTCGTGGCATGGAACACCTGGCAACACCGGGCGTCGAAAGTCACCAAAACCCCAGAGTTTTCTCTCCAGCAACAAGTCTTGGTTAAGAGTGAAAATGTAGCCGGAGCCGCCAGGGTACACCCCGCCGTAGTCAAAACGGCGCACGAATTTACGGACGGCGGAATTATCAAAGGACGATGGCGTAGTGCTAACTGTTTCACCGCGCATGTTAGCGTCCTGCGAAACAAAGACGCGGCAAGTCGCCGATACGAGTACATTTACATCCTCCGCCGAAAAAGAATCGTTCGACGTGGCGATATTCAACGCCTTCTCGAAGTTCTGTTCAGAATTGTCACTGAGTAGTAGTTCGCGCAGCCTATCGTTCCCCATTATTTCTCGTTGACTAACGAGGTGCTCCCAAATCTCGCTCGCTAGCCAGCCGCCGTAGTTTCTAGAGAAGCCGGCGCCAGTAAGGAGTACGCGATTGTTAAAATTGCCTAAGTCTGACGACACGTGTTGCTCCGGCGTTTGATGTAGTTGCTTCAACTCAGCCCACCTCTGGGCTGCCTCCCATGGATCGTACAAACTGTGGTGACACAAGCTGCAACAACGGGCGTTGAACCTCAAGTCGTTATCGTTGTTTATTTATGCTCGGCCGGTGGTAAGGCAGGTCTCAACTACATTACCCAAAACCTGTTCGAACGAATTCGTCGCACACCAAAGAATCTTACCGTATCCTCTCTGTCGAACGGCCACAGCAGTGCTAGATATGGACGATGGTGAGCCTTCATTCACGCTCGGCGTAGTTGTTGCCGGTGAACACACTGTGATTATCCAACCGAGGCCGAGCGCTCAACCTGCCTCATGTCTTAGCAGCTGTTCGGGATCCAGCCAGTATGCGTCGGGCTTACTAAAAGCCGTAAACGGCCAGATCGAAGGCCACGACAACAAGCTCATGATATCATGCACCCATTGTATGGAAGTGCGCGATTTAACTGCTACAGGCGCGACTGATGGCAATCGTATCTATCCGTTCCTATTCCTTTGGGAAAGCCGCGATGGTATCGATCCACAGCTGTATCGTTGCATTCTCTGGTGTCAATGTCTGCGCCTGGTCAAGTAGCTTCAGCGCAGAAGCGTTATTCCCGTCCGCGAACGCCTGGACACCGCGGAAAACAAGTGACTCGGCCCGGTCCACACGTTTGTCGTAGCCAATAAGCGCCTGCCGGAGCACATCGTCCATATTACGAGCATAGATGATCCGCCGATTAACAAAGAGGTCGGGTCGTCGACTCCAAAGTCTGTCGAGCTCTTCTTCGCTGTGCCAACTTGCAGGTACGATAATTGTCCGCACTCTTGGGTCATCGAATGCCGCTTCCGCTTTAAATCTTACGCCTCCAACAGCCTTGACCTCACCGTCCAGTCCGATCTCACCTGTAACCGCAACGCCGCTGTCAATGGGCAGTTTTAGCGCAGACGACATTATTACAACGGCGTCCGCTACGCCAGCTGACGGCCCAGAGGACTTTATCTTGTTTTCATCGTATCGCACAATGACATCCAATTGAGACCAATCAACTTTATACCCTAGATCGGCAATCTTGGACTTGCAGAATGCTGCTGCTGTCTCTGCTGCTATCCGAGAGTCTTCTTCAGTAAATGCCAGAAATTTGACCTGGCCCGACCCAGCGGCCACGGACCCCTCGATACCAAACTCAGTACCTGTGACCAATGTCGCAATTTGTTCACCGGTTTCTGTATTGATGAGGCCGCGTACTAGTACGGCGAGCCCGGCGACATGGCCGATTACGCCAGACGGCTTTCCATAAGTGGCCAGGGCGCCGCCAGCAATCAGTTGGCGAAGCCGATGCAATCGCGCAAGCTTGTCCTGACGAATTTCTTCCTCAATCGCAGCCGTACGCCTCTTTTGTTCATCTTCCTCGAGTTTTCGCCGAGCAACGAGCGGCTCGTTGAGTACAGATATCGACTTAGCTTCGCTGGCAAACACTGCATTGTGTTGATCTGTAACACAAACGGTTAATTGATGGGAACCCGGATCGACCTCCGCAACATCGAGCTGGACGCTATCAAATGGCGCCGAGGTCCTTACATAAATAGCCTTCCCATCGAGCAAATACGTAGCCGTCTTCACCTCTAAATCTGTGGCCAAATTGGCTCTGACGGACAACGTGCGGTTTTGGGCAGTGACGCTGAAAACAGTTGGCAAGTCTGCCAAGCCTATTCGAATTGGAACATGAAATACGAGCGGCTGCGTGAGGATCGTCGTGCCGTCCTTAGCCTCAACTGCCGCATAAAAGCTGTAGTCGCCGGGATGTTCAGCACGCGGGTCCCACACAACTGCTAGCGGCGTGTCGGAGCTGTGCAATATCAGACTGCCATCTTTATAGAAACGGGCTCGTGACATCTCTCTTCCGGCAGAATCGCTGGCTGACAGAACCACTGGCCCCAACGGATATCGTTCCGAGGTAATTCTGCCGATAGCAACCGGGACCGTTTTAACCACCGTGAGGTCTGATTTAGCAAATGTATGCTCGGTGCCATCCAAGAGCCGCATATGTATTTCGAGGGCATGCAGCCCTGGCTGTAGTCCCGGAAGAACCGAAAGCGTAAAGTCGCCGTGTGACCGTACCTTGTCGAGCTCCTTACCGCCATCGTTAATGAAGACTTCAGCGTCCTTGTCAGATGCGATAACGCCGTTTATAATCAGGCGTGATTCCGGGGTTGATAAAATCGATCGAGGAAGTTTCTCGCATTGAAACACAAATGACGGAATACCAGTAGACGTAGTTCCGTTGTGCAATGGCACGGGTTTCGCGGATTCTGTCGTGGTTCCAAGAGCCTGTTTGCCTGTGATCGTAAACGGTACCACATCCGATGTAATGGGTAATCCATCAGTATTCACAGCAGATAACCTGAAACTGTGGGCGCCAACACCAATGCCGGCCGGATTCCAGAAACAGGTGTCAAACGGTAGAGTGTCACGTTTACCACAAGCAAAGCCGTCAATCTCATACTTTATCGACTTTAACTTGATTCCGGGCTCAATCCTTGCATGAAGCTCAATGTCACCGTTAATCGCACCGAGGTCAATATTGCCATCAGTAGTGAACAGAACGGGTTGGATCGCCGACCGGACTGAGACTTTAGATGGCTCAGCAAAGTATATGCTGCCGTCACCCAGATGTGCCTTTGCTCGGATAACATGATTGCCGGGACGCACCAGAGACGCGTCCCACACCTGTCTCCCGGCCACACCGCCGGTTGATGGCATGGTGACGCCGTCTAATTCAAAATCAACCAACGGAATTTGACCTGCGCCAGATATCACAGTTATGGGCGTTATTCCGCAAACGTCACGGGGAACCGTGATTTCAACCGGGGCCTTTTCAACGACATTGATATATATCCTCAGAAGCTGACTGTGACCAGCTTCAGGATAACCTCGCCATATCGATATGGAAAAGCGGTCGCCAGATTCCGAAGCAGGGTCCCAAGTGTAGTTCAAGGAGCCTGCTGCCCGACCACTTTGACGGACTTTGTCTCGGCACATCATGTAGAAATTGTCCGATACGCCAAGGTCCAACGCACCTGATAAACGCAGGCTGCAGTCTCGGGTAATCGTTATGTTGTGAGGAACGGTATCAAACTGAAAATCCAAAATGTGCTTAGTTTGCGCCAGACTGGTCGTTGTTATTAGTAGTAGGTACGCAGCACCGAGTAAAAGGTGATTTCGTCTCATGCCAGTTTATACTCCTGTATGTTCAAAGGGCAGAGTTTCGACCATATGCCGGCCCTATCAAGGTGGTCGTTGACGCGCAAGTGCTTAACGCAGTTGCCAAGCAACCGTCTTGAGCATACTATAATCCAAGGTTAGCAAATGCGGCGGCTCTCGGAGATACCACTAAATTGGTTCAATAAATAACCCGCAAGAGCAACGTTAATTGTGGTTCATTCAAGTTGTGCTCACGGCTTATCTAATGTAGTTAACGATTAGACCATCATGATCCAATCGCACTATATATTGCCTTCAGTTGGCGATTGTCCTGCCAGCGCCAAGAAGATTCTTGATTTTGATGAGTTGTAAGGGGCACCGCGAACTTGTGATGAAAGCTAGCCCTCACTGTTATTAGGGGCACTAGCGAGCTTCAAAGCCCTCGTGCTCTTACCGCAACATCGAATTTCCACGTGAATTGTCGCAGGGTTGACCCTGGCATCGCAATTAGTTGGGTGGTGTCTCGCCCTCATTCTGTCGGTTCATCTTTGGTTGCTCGCGTTCGGCCGAAGCCGCAGTAGCTCAGTGAAAGCGATGGCAGCCAGTCCGAATGCAAGACATGCCGCATCCGACGCGACATTCGAATGAGCAATGCAATTTCACCATCGCTGCCAGTCCTGCCGAGCGGGCCAACGGCGCGCAGGTTGGGAGGAGAGTCGGCTGGAGGGGCGGGCGTTCGGTTCCAGGTGCGCTGCCCAGGTATCCGTGTTCTCCGTCCGCGCCGCGAGACCCCTGCAACGGATAGCGGGCTACTTCCTGGGGTGTGGGGCGGAGCCCCGCAAAACCACTATCACGGTAGGAGACTTCATACGAAGGGTGGCGCAAAGGACGAATAGACAGCAACAAGCGAGTAGAGCCGGGGTTCAAGCGAACCGGTGCGAAGCTCTTATTTGACATCTATCACGAACAATACCTATCGTCAGATAGCGCCTAAACTGAAGAACCAACACTGCAGGAATCCGCACAATCCAAAAACTGCCTGAATTCTTCGGATTCTTAGGAGCCTTAGCACGCTTCCGTGCTCATTCTCGCACGGTACGCCGGACGTTGAGCGTGCATCGCACCGTTCCAATGTAAGCGTCAAACCAGCGCCGCCTTCCACTGTTTTTTTCACTTTATTATAATGATGGC
>CAIXIX010000488.1 GCA_903919615.1 uncultured Chthonomonas sp. | reverse complement strand
GCGCCTGAGCCCAAATGGGGGAAGTTGCAGCAGATGCCTTTCGCGGAGTTCTACCAGGGCCTGCGCGAGCGCAACTGGACCAACGCAGCGTACGGATGTTGATGCCACGATGCGCTGTCCGTTCACTGCAATCGCTTCCGCGCCGCACGCCTTTAACTCGTTGATGACACTATTAATATCGCTATCATGGATCAGGATGCTCTGCTTGAGGCCTTCTACACCAACAAACTGTTGCCTCTGACTGTCTGTCAATGATATTTGAATTCCTGGCCCTAGAGCATCGGTAAGCCCGGCGCTAAACTTTGTCTCTTGAAGAGTTTTGCTTAGCAAACTTGTGGCTCCGTTGCCCTTGCTAAGCTTTGTCTCTAGTTTTGTTATGTACTCGTTCTTTTGCTTCAGTACTGTTTCGTACTCAGCATCCTTAATCGTCGCCTGTTTGATATTGGCGACATCGTACGAAAAGCCTGGCCTACTTATTGCGTTACCGCTGTGCGAAACCTGATTGGCCGTGTATTTGGCGGTCGCAAGAATAACACCCAGAAAAAAGCAAACGGCGCTTATCTGGCCATAAAACGACCTGTGTGAAATGTTAGTTGAGTAAACGCTCATCGGCTCGGCCCAATCATGGCCTTAACCCTATTTTCCAGCGCCAGCATCGAGTTGATATTTGCGCTTCAATACATGAAACCTGGGGGCCGGCCCGTTATTCTAAACGAGGCCGCGTCGTAGCTAAATCTAGGAGACTACGGACCGGATACACCGGCGCCGGAGTTCGGATCCCGCAAGCGAGCCGCCGGATATTCAGCGCTGGAAACGTTAATTTCAGCAAATCTTGCGACGGTAGCTGGATCGGAAGTAAGAATGCGCTTCAGGACGGCAAGCTTTACTTGAATTTGATCATCATTGCCGAACCTGATTAGGACTCCCTTATCCATATTTAACCATATATTGTCGTTCTGGTCAACATGAATTCCGGTGAGCCTCAAGATGCGGTCATTTTGCGATGAATGCAGTATCTGTGCTGCTGC
The DNA here is from genome assembly GCA_903919615.1 of uncultured Chthonomonas sp. GTDB lineage: Bacteria > Armatimonadota > Chthonomonadetes > Chthonomonadales > Chthonomonadaceae > CAIXIX01. The sequence continues at coordinate 38,173 of CAIXIX010000488.1, read as the reverse complement.
AGAAAGGAGCTCGCTCTTAATCACCTTGCCGGGTTGCACGGCCAGATTCTTGGCAGTAACGATTTGAGTCAAGCGCTGATGCCCTGCGCTTGACGGTCGAAGTACGCGAATAGCCCTGTTATCGGAATCCATTTCGTACCGTTCAGAAGGCGTTACGAGGGCATAGTCTGGTGTCCGCATAACCACCGTCGCGCGCAGCCCTAACGGGTAAAAGTGGCTAACCGAAACCGACTTTATCCACGGAAGCGCACTCACGCGAGCCGTGATGAGTCCAGTTCGGACTGCCAGCCAGTTTACTCTCGTTGGAAATTGAACTGCGGCCTGCGTATCCTTGAGTTCTGCGGCTGTGAATGCGCTTATATCGCTCATTCCGCTTAATTCCACCGTTCTTACCGTGAGAGCAGGGGAAAAGAAAAGGAACGCGAAAAACTCAACGATCAGAAACGTGTAAAGGCATATGAGTGTCCTGCGCCGTCGCAATTTGCGCGTAGAGTTCCGGTCACGTGCAGGCGCGTAACGCTGGTGAGGAGCCGCGGAATCCGGTACTGCATTTTGTTGCTCGGATCCATTTGAACTTGTCCGATTTGTAGGTCTCGTGCCGCTCATTTTGCTTCTCCGGGCTAGAGTTAGCCCTGGCTGGGTCTGGCGCGAATGCCAGCTTCTACGATCAGGGTTAATAGTTCACGGAACTCAATGCCATCGCTTTCTGCTGCCTGCGGAAGCAGGCTCGTTGGGGTCATACCCGGAATTGTGTTTACTTCGAGCACGTATAGTCTGCTGTCTGCCACAATCATGTCCGTTCTGGAAACACCAGAACAGCCAAGTGTCCTATGACATTTTAACGCAAGTTCCTGCGCTTCACGCGTAATTTCTGGGCTGATGCGTGCAGGAATAATATGCTCGCTCCCACCGTCGGCGTACTTGCTCTCATAATCGTAGTAGGCTGCCTTGGGAACAATCTCTACCAGCGGAAGCGCCCGTAACATGCCATCATGACCTTCGATAACGCCCGCAGTTATCTCAACGCCTGAGATGTACTTTTCAACCAGAACAGAATCATCGTAGCTGAGCGCACTTCTAATTGCGTCACTTAACCCACTGAGAGTATCAACAAGCGAGCATCCAAAAGTAGATCCTTCGCGGTTGGGCTTAACAAACAGTGGCAAACCAAGCCATTCCAGAGCGCAAGGAGCGAAATTTGCTGAATGGAACTGTTCGCGGTTGATTACGACACCATCGATAACCTGAATACCTGCTGAAGTAAAGAGCCGCTTTGTCATCGACTTATCGATCGCAATGGCGCTTGCAAGAACTCCTGAGCCGGTATACGGTATTCCCATGAATTCCAGCATGCCTTGAATAGAACCGTCTTCTCCGCCCTTTCCATGGAGGGCAATGAAGACGATGTCTGGCCGCCAGCTTTCAGAATTACTCAATGTTTCGGAGTCACCCGGGGCGGCTAGCTCAAGCCCGGGCTGAAGCGCGTTTCCGCTGTCCTTGGCGCCGGGAGCTTGAGATTCAATCTCCTGAGTTCTCGTGTCGCTGCGAGTACCAGACATAATCTGCTTCAAATCTTGCGTGTCTACGGCTCGCACTTCGTATCGCTCCGTGCTAAGCGCATTCGCGATCTGGCTGCCGGTCTTTAACGAGACCTGCCGCTCACTTGATGAGCCGCCCATCAAAACAGCAACGTTGATGCGTTTCGAGCTACCTTTGCCTTGCCCCATTTAAGCGATGATACTCCTCTGTCTTAGTAACTTAACGAACTCTTCTGCCTGTTCGCGTATATCGCCAGCGCCCATAAATAGCGCAACGTCTCCGGGCCTGGAGAGCGCCAGAAGTGTCGCTGGCACCGAACGACGATCTGGAACAAAAATACCGATCTGATCGCTGTTTATTGCGCGAGCTTTCTGGACGATTTCTGCGGCGTGTACTCCCGGTATTGGAGCCTCTCGAGCCGCATAGACAGCGGTAACCAGGAGGCATTCTGAATGGGATAACGACTCAGCAAAACGGTCCATAAAATCGCGCGTTCTAGTGTACAGGTGAGGCTGAAACACAAGGAGCAGCCTTCTTCCCTCATACGCGGCGGAAATCGCGCTCACTGTTGCGGCAATTTCCGTTGGGTGGTGGGCATAATCATCGATCACAGTTATCTCGCCGCCGGGAACCCTAACGTCGGCAAGTTTGTCTTGCCTACGCGTTGCCCCGTCAAAGCTAGATAGACCGTCTGCGATCGCCTGCGGTGAAACTCCAAGCAGTACGCCGGTACATGCCGCAGCTAGCGCGTTTGCAACATTATGGATGCCCGGTACTTTAAGCTCAAACTCCGCGCATTCCTTGCCGCCCTGAATCAATATCTTATTTCTACCGATGACACTAACGGTATAACTCGAGCCATCTGGTGAGGTTACCGTCGTTGGCTCGCTCCCATATCCGACCCACGTGCATGCAAAGTCGCCTTTCTCAACGGAAAGGTGCTCAACACCAGGATCCGAAGCGCAGCAGACAATTGCGTGTGTGGCGCCTTTTAGGAACTTTCGAAAACCGTCGTATACGCCTTCCAAACTGTTGTAGTGATCGAGGTGATCCGCTTCAATGTTAGTGACGATCGCAATCTCTGGCTTCAGCCATAAAAAGGAGTCATACGCTTCACAAGCTTCGGCTACAAACGGCCCGTCGGCTGTGCCCAGTGAGACGTTCCCGCCAAGCATGGGGATTTCCCCACCAACAAATACGGTTGGTTCCCAGCCCGCATGTTTCAACATCACACCCAGCATGCCAGTTGTGGTTGTCTTGCCGTGGGTTCCTGCAACGGCAATGGTTGGACCATGATGTGCACTCATCAATTCACCGAGATAGGCGGCCCGGGATACGGTCCGAATTCCTCGCTGCCTTGCCTCGACGAGCTCGGGATTATTGTCCGATACCGCAGCAGTTGCGACGAGTAAAGTCACATCGTCTGCGATGTTCTCCGCGTGGTGACCAGGGTAAAGCTTTGCGCCCGCATCGGCAAGGCGACCCAGTGCCGGATTATGCTGGATATCTAGATGTGAATCTGAACCAGAAACACAGATACCAGAAGCGATGGCAAGCTGCGCAAGCGCGCTCACACCAATACCGCCGATTCCCGTAAAGAAAGTGTGTCCTGCACCGGTTAAACTTGCCATTTTACATTTCCAACGCAATACGCGCGACAGTTGTCGCCGCTTCTGGTTTTCCCCAACGCAAACTTGCGCCTGTCATGATCGTTCGGACGTCTCCCTCACTGCAAATCCTAACCAGGTCGTCCATGAGGTTCGAAGTTGTGACATCGGATTCTGGCCTGCACAGCGCGGCGCCTACCTGCTCGAGCGCTCGCGCATTCGCAGTCTGATGGTCTGCGTACGCTGTTGGCAACGGAACCACAATCGCTGGCAGGCCATTCGCCGCTGCCTCGGAGAGTGTCGAGATGCCGCCGCGACACACAATCGCATCCGCCGCCCGATAAGCAATGGGCATATCCTCAGCGTTTATAAACGGCATTGCAACGTAGCTGTTTCGATGCTCTTGTGTAACTAATGCGTCTTCGAAGCGCTGGTTTGCCGCCTCAACAACTTCGTCATAGTTTCGTTGTCCAGTCTGGTGCAACACCAGAAAGCCTCTCGCTAACATCTCTGGCAGAGCCTCGATCACAATTTTGTTAATGGCTCTAGCTCCCTGGCTGCCGCCAATAATGAGCACTGCTAACGTATTCGGTGTCGACGGTACAAACCGCTCTCTTGCGTCCTGCCGCGTTAGCGATCCGGGCGCAACGATTGAGGTTCTTATCGGCATTCCTGTTACGACGCATTTGGAACGATCGAACAGGGCTATGGTCTCCTCAAATGAGACGCCAATCTTCCGTACGCGCGATGCGAGTTTCAGGTTTGTTCTGCCCGGTATCCTGTTGTTCTCCAGAATAATCGCGGGGCGCTTTTGATTGCAGCCACATAAAACAGTAGCGGCCGCGACATACCCGCCCGTGCCAACGATGGCATCTGGATGGAAATCGCTCAGGATTTTGCGAGCGTCCATATATCCACGAATTAGCGACCCGACACCAAGCAGCGTTCCCAACGACGGACGTGACGGAAATTTTCGGGCATTTACGGCTCTATACGGTATGCCTGCCTGCGGCACCAGTGTCGATTCCATTCCATTGACGCCGCCAATGTATAACACTTCGCCATCCGGATCTAACCGCTTAAGCTCTTCGCATACAGCAATCGCGGGAAAGATGTGCCCACCGGTGCCACCGCCAGTTACGACTATTCTCATGCGTCGGTCCCGCTTAACATTGAATCGTCTCTTCTCTTCTGTACTGACGCATTGGCAGCCATCAATCCAATCTTGTGTCCTACTGCCTTAACCAACTTTGTTCTATTACCCGGATGGATTTCATGGATTGGCCAGACGCTGATTGCTGGCTCCTTGCCGCACGGCAACCGACCCGCCGCGCGCTATGCTGAGAAGCATCGCAACGCTCACAAGGCTCATAACAAGCGATGTAGAGCCACAGCTTACAAAGGGAAGCGGCACGCCGGTTGCCGGGATCATTACCGTCACAACTGCTATGTTCGTCATTGCCTGGATAGTCAGCTGAGCCGTCAGGCCGATTGCCAGAAGACTGCTATAGGAATCTGCGGCATTTCGGGCTATAAATATGCCCGCTGCAGCAATGACGCAATACAGCAAGAGAGTTAGTGATGAACCAAGAAAGCCAAGCTCTTCGGATATTGTCGCGTAGATAAAGTCTGAATTTGCTTCAGGCAGATAGTACTTTTGTCGGCCCTTACCTAGGCCAAGCCCTGTGGCTTCTCCGGAACCAACCGCACGCAGCGACTGAAATGTCTGGTAGCCGGCGCCTTCAGAATCTTCACCCTGCGACACATAGGTCGTTAGCCTTAGAATCTGTCCTTTTTTGAGCCCGCCCTTTGCAAAGAACAGCACAACAGCAATTCCGAGAGCGATAGCCAGATGCTTGGGCCGAGCGCCTGCGACCAAAAGCATGACGCCTACTGTGCCCAGGATAACAATGGAAGTTCCTAGGTCCGGCTGTTTCTGGATCAGTACAAGATATGCGCCGGTTACGACCAGGGTGGCAATAAGTCCCGCGCCAACCTCATTGATTTTAGAATCTGGACGGGCAAGGATGCTCGCAATAAAGAGAATGAGAGTCACCTTCGCAATTTCGGAAGGTTCTATTGTCATTGGGCCAAAGTGAATCCAGCGAGTGGCGTTTAGATGGTGGACGCCTATGCCATGCACGAAGACGAGGGCCAGCAGCACGAAGCCTGACATCATAATGAGCCCTGCATATCGCTTCAAGCGCAAGTGGCTGAAGTTAAATGCTGCGATGGCCAATACAAGGCCAACGAAAAGCCCAATTGCCTGCTTTCTTCCGAACATTCGCGGGTCGGTACCTACTTGTAGCGATTTGGGAAAGCTCGCATCGTAAACGAGTACGATTCCAAATGCGATGAGAAGGGACACTGCGATGACAAGCACAAGCCATACAGAGCTTTTACGCTGCGTCGCAGTGGGTATGAATTGAGATGCCGCAATCATTCGTATCGCCCTCCCGTCGTATTTATTACTGGCTGACCCTGCAAATCGGAAACTATTCGCCTGAATTCCGCGCCTCTGGCTTCAAAATCGGTAAACATATCAAAGCTAGCACAGGCTGGTGTCAGCGAAACCACCATCCCTGGCTTCGCCATGCTGGCGCCGAGGAGCACTGCTTCTTCAAGTGTATTAGCACGTGATATCCTGGTGTAGCCACGTGATCGAACGGCCGCCTCAATCTTGTCTGCTGCAGAGCCAATGAGAATTGTATGATGCGCGTACCTGATAAGGGGCTCGGCAAGTCCATCAAATGCAATCTCCTTATCGGCGCCACCCATAATGATAATTGCAGGGGATCCAATCGATTCGATTGAGGCTGCTGCTGCTGCTACATTGGTACACATCGAGTTATTGATGTACCTAACGCCGTGACACTCGCCCGCAAGCTCCATTCTATGTGGTGCGCCCCGAAAGCTCCGAACTGCAGTCGCGATAGTGGTAGGAGATACTCCAGCTATTCGACCTATGGCAGCGGCCATAAGTGCATTTGTGATACTGTGACTGCCTGGAAGCGTATCGGGCAGATCACGTGCATTCATGATCACTTCAGGCTCACATTTTGGCAGGCAAATTGTGAGGTCACCGCTCTCCCAATCTACGTAGGCATCGGCGCCTTCTTTCAAAACGCCAGATTTTCTGGCGACCCGCAGATGCTGAGCCTTAACATCCGAAAGGCTGAGCGCCGCACTTATCGGATCGTCAGAACACGTGATGGCCCAATCGGTTGGCGACTGCCGCTCAAAAATGCGTCGTTTTGCGCTCGCGTACTCGTCCATATCGCGATGACGGTTAAGATGATCCGGAGTGATATTCGTTAACACCGATATCCAGGGTGAGAACTCGGCAATCCACTCCAGCTGAAAACTGCTAATCTCCGCTACAATCAACCTGGTAACGGCGCCTTCCAGGTAGGCAGCAAACGCGGCATCTACAAGCGTGCACTTCATCTCGTCCGCGCTTATATTGCCGGCCACGACCGCGTCCAATCCACCCGCTCTCAGTATTCCCGCGGCAAGCAACGTCGTAGTGGTTTTTCCGTTTGTGCCTGTAATGGCAATGATTGCTGCCGGCGAAATCCTATAGGCAAGTTCTATTTCCGACCACACTGGCACCCCGGCCTCTACCGCATGCCGCAAGACTGCTGCGTACTTCGGCACTCCGGGGCTGGTTACAACCAGATCGGTGCCCTTAGGGATTGCCATTTCGGGCGTTGCCGACGCCGCAAAATCTACACCGATCTCGTCGACTTGCTGGAGCACATCGGCTGCGAGTTCATCTATCGACTTAGAGTCGCTGAGCAGCACATGTCTTGCTCCAAGAGTGAGTAGTGCGCGTGCTGCCGCAATGCCGCTGCGGGCTGCGCCGATTACGCTGACCCGTTTGCCGTCAAAGTCGAATGGATTGTTTGTGTTGACAATCATCAGACCTAGCCCCGTACCCATAGCAGCGAAAGCGCGGCACAGATTCCGCCTGCAATCCAGAATCTCGTTACGACTGTTGTTTCATTCCAGCCAAGTTCTTCAAAATGGTGATGAAGCGGCGCGCGCTTGAAAACCCGGTTTGCCTTGGCGAACTCAATGCCCTTACTGTTCTTTCGGATCTTGAAAACTGTCACCTGGATCATCACTGAGATAAGCTCAGCCCAACACACAAGCGAGGCAACAATAAGGCCGACCTCCTGCTTACCCATTATCGCAACTGCCGCGAGTCCCGCTCCAATGGCCAGCGAAAACGTGTCACCCATAAAAACACGAGCAGGGTGGGCGTTCCAATATAGAAATCCGGCAAGCCCGCCGGCAAGGGCAACCGTGTAGAACCCGAGTTCTGGTCGCATGGCATATACCAGCACAGCGAGCGCGAGCGAGATAATAATCGAGAGCCCGCTGCACAGGCCATCGCAGCCATCAGTGAAATTCGTTGCATTGGAAAGCCCAACTATAAATGCAACGGCAATCGGGTAATAGGCAATGCCAAGATCGATTGCAACTGGTCCCGAGCCAATCAATCCATGCTGACCGCCGTTCACGAGCGACGCAGGGAGCAGCTCCACGAATGTGGTTAACCCGGGATGGGCAGTCATGTAGAGCCAGACACAGAACGCAGATGCGACAAGTATCTGCGCCGCCATTTTTTCTCTCGCGCGCAAGCCTAAATTCTTTCCTCTTTTTGCGCTGAGATAGTCATCGGCAAACCCAATACCACTGAACGCAAGTGTCACAAGCAGCACGGGAACCAGAGCATAGTCTTCCGATGGATGGCGATGTTCGCCTACTTGAGCAATGGCGAGATATGCAATCGTTGTTACCGTTAGTGCTAGCGCCACCAGCAGACCACCCATCGTAGGTGTGCCTTGCTTGGCAATGTGTGTTGACGGAGCGTCTACGCTAATGTTTTGCCGCGCGTTCAGCCTTTTCAAAAGGCGAATTGCAGTCTTGCCGGGAACTGCTGCTGCTGCGTAGCTGCACAGGCACCCAATAATAAGGGATGGATCAACCATGGCTGCACAGCTCCTCGAGTGCAAGGTGGGCGACTATGCGTTCCATCGCGAGCGCCCGTGATCCTTTTACCAAAACTGTATCTCCTGGTAACACCATCGCCTCTATCTGTTCCGAACAGGATTCGGTATCCGTAAAATGAACCCAGGACTCTGGCGTGTTGGCTGATTGATCGGATGTGACTTCCGATGAAGCCGTTTCACCTATAATACGAGCAAGGTTTCCTACGGTGATGAGCAATCTGAGTCCCGCCTGCCGCACGATTTGACCGACGCGTTCGTGCAGGTATTCTGCAGATTGTCCCAGTTCACGCATGTCGCCCAATATGGCGACGCGCCCTACAGGGTATGCTGCCAGCGTTTTCAGGGCAGACTCCATGCTCTCCACTGCAGCGTTGTAGCAATCATCTAGAACGGTAATATCCCACTTCCCTGTGCGGACCGTCAAGCGGCCATCTGCGCCCATCCAGCTCGCAAGCCGCGCGGCAGCACCTTCACTCGAAATGCCATATCGGTATGCGCCTGCAATTGCCAACAAACCATTATCGACGTGATGAGCTCCGGGCACCGTGAAGGCAAGCTCAAATGTCTCGCCGGACAGGTTGTTTCTGCAGCTCGCTTGCCCTGGATTCAACATTTCAACGATCTGAATGTCAGCGCCTGGCCCACCTGTCGTAACCACATTGCAGCTGCTTGTTAGCCTGGAGAGCACGAGGTCCCGGAAGGCAATATCTTCAGGAACAACCGCCATGCCATTCGCCGGCAGAAGCTCGAACAGTTCGGCCTTCGCCTCCGCGATTGCCTCGCGGCTTCCGAGCCTCTCGATATGTGAGTATCCGATGTTCGTAATGATTCCACTGTCCGGCCTGGCAATCTCAGCCAGCCTTCGTATTTCGCCAACTCCCCGCATTCCCATTTCAACAACCATCGCACTGTGTGAACGCTTTAGGCCCAGAATGGTGATAGGAAGGCCAATCTCATTGTTGAAGTTGCCTTCGCTTGCGAGAATTGTCGCTGATGCACTAAGAATGTGAGACAGCATACTGCGTACGGAGGTTTTGCCGACACTTCCAGTGATACCGGTCACAGGTATTTCGAACTGACGTCTGTATGCTTGCGCCAAATCACCCAGGGCGATAAGCGGATCGGCAACAACGATCTGCATGCCACCCGTCTGTCGTGGATCAATTGGGTCGCTAACAATTGCTATCGCTCCTGCTGCCAACGCTTGCGGAACAAATCTGTGCCCGTCGGTGTTTTCTCCCTTTAACGCGAAGAAGAGCGCTCCGGGCTTGGCCCGCCGCGAATCAAAGCAGACGTCGGTTATCTGCAGATCTTTGATGCCTGGACCAGGATCTTCCCTGGCTACATGCAGCGAGCCCGCGACAGCATCGCATATAAATTTGAGACTCGTTGGCTCCACAATTACACCTGGGTCTCACTGGCACGGATGCTGGTGATTAATTCGCTTGCAACAACTCTGTCATCAAAGTCCAGAACAGCGTCCCCTACGAGCTGATAGGTTTCGTGGCCCTTACCAGCGATAACGACCAGCGATCCCGGTGAGGCATGCGTTAATGCGGTTTCAATCGCATTTCGCCTGTCAGGCTCGATTAGGATCTGTGCGCGGCGCTCGCTTGGCGTCATCGATTCGATGCCAGTAACTATATCCTTAATAATCGCTGCTGGATCTTCGTGTCGCGGGTTATCAGATGTCACGATTGCGATATCGGATTGGGATGCCGCAATCCTTCCCATGATGGGACGTTTCGTTTTATCGCGATTTCCGCCACAACCAAACACAGTGATCAGCTTGTTAGGTTTTAATTCCGAGGCGCTTGTGAGAAGGTGTTCCAGACCATCTGGCGTATGCGCATAATCCACGATTACGTTGAAGGGTAGGCCGTTTGTAGGGACAGCTTCAAATCGACCAGGAACCTGCTGAAGGTTTGCCAGCCCTTGCGACACGATATTCGGCGATATTCCGAGCCTCAAACAAGCGCCGATTGCAGCGAGCGCATTCCCCGTTTGAAACCCTCCGCCAACAGGCAGGTGGATCGGAATCTTGAATTTTTCTACGCCAGAGTCGTAAGACGCAACGAAATCTACTGTGCTCGGAGTCAATGTTACATCGCACGCCGTAAGCACTGCCGGAGAATCGTCTGTTGCAAAGGTGAGGATGTCTCCGCGCGCGAGTGTAACCATTTCGCGCCCTTCCCACTGTGAGATGGTTATTACAGCGATAAACGCCTTGCCGTCTGGACGAGGATAGTCGATGGGGTAGCGGCTAAAGAGCTCCGCCTTCGCCTCAAAATAATGTTCCATATCCCCATGAAAATCGAGGTGGTCCTGGGTAAGGTTTGTAAACACGCCTGCTCGGAAGGCAATGCCTGCGGTTCGATGCAAAGCTAGAGCGTGGCTAGACACCTCCATAACAACGGCATTGGCGCCTCGGTCGCGCAGTTCTGCCAAAATTGCCTGCAGTTGATCAGCCTCCGGTGTGGTGTGATCGCTCTCGATCTTTTCACCGTCGAGGTCCGAGCCTAGCGTTCCAATCGTTCCAGTTCGAAGCCCCGCCTGGCGCAAGACTGAAGCTATCATCTGAGTCGTCGTCGTTTTGCCGTTCGTCCCGGTGATGCCAACCATAATCATGCTGTGCGAAGGATTGTCGTACATGGCACAGGCGATAAGTGCAAGAGCCAATCGCGTATCGCGGACAGTGACAACCGCAACACTATCGGGTATCGCATCTTCGATACCCGCTGCACTCAAGCCGCCGCGATTGACGATCAGGATTGTTGCACCTGCCTGAATGGCGCCGATCGCGTAAGCGTGGGAATCGTGAGCTCCACCCTTAATACAAACGAATACGTCGCCAGCCTTAACTTGACGTGAGTCTCTTGAGAGCCCAGTTGCCTCCAATGATTGCGGACCTGCCAATGTACTGCGCGGGATAAGCGCTTGGATCTGTGCGGCAGTAATAGGTTTTGTTGCTCTCATCTTTACAACCCTGCTCACTCACGCTAATCTGGGACGGAGTGACCTTTCAAACTGGCCAGGTAGCATAAAAAGTGCATACCAGGCGCAAAAGAAAAAAGGGGCCGCACACGGTTACGGAAATAGACCGTAGTCGGCGCGACCCCGAAAGCCACATGCAACGCCGGAGCAGGCTGCATGTGGGTAACATTGAATTCGCGCTATAGAGCCAGGTGGGACTCCGATGCCGGAGCATCGTGGTTGTGCTTGAGCCCACGCTGCGCATTATGAAATTGTATGCTGGTCGGGTCGTCCTCAGGGACATGCCAATAGCGCATGAGCTTCGAGCCAATCAGCGCGAACGAGGGCGCTGCAACGGTTGCGCCATAGTGTGCTGCGCTGGTCGGCTCATCAACCACAATCAGGATTGCGGCACGCGGCTTCACGCCGGGGCTCGCTGGCAGATATCCTGCGAAGGAAGACGCATATTTGCCGGGCAGGTATTTCTTCGCTGTACCGGTCTTCCCAGCCACGCGGTAGCCTTCTATGGCTGCTGTCTTCCCGGTACCCTTCTCTACGACATCGCCGAGCATGCTGGTCATCTCGTGGCTAACCTCTCCCGAGATCGGTCTGTCGACTACCCGAACGGGCTCGGAGAGCAACACCTTTCCACCCGGGCCAGGAATGGCTACCTTTGTTACCAGCCGCGGCGCCATTAAATTTCCGCCATTTGCCAGTGCGGCATATGCCAGGACAACCTGAAGAGGTGTTGTTGCAATTGAATGCCCGAAAGCTACACGGGTAACCTTGCTGTCTGTGTATATCTTTTCGGACTTATCGAACTTCAATCGGCCTTTTACTTTGACTGGCAGATGGATGTCGACCCTTGACGTGAGACCGAACTTATCTTCTGCATCGTATAGGGCATGTGGCCCCATTTTTCTTCCAATTTGCGCCGCGCCGACGTTGCACGAATGCATCAACAGTTCGTCCATATTCACCGAACCATGACCGTGGGCATCCCATTTGCCGTATACAGGACAGTGAATGAACTTGTTGCCAACCTTTAACTTGCCTGTACAGGTGAACCTGGTCTGCATATCGACGTAGTGGCCGTTAAGGGCCGCAGCGACGGTAAGCGACTTGAGTGTGGATCCAGGCTCATAGAGTACAGATGAGCATCTATCGATGAGTCTGGGATCTCCAATCACGACATGCTGCTCATTCTTGAATTGTGCGTCCGGGTCGACCGTGGGCATACTGACCATCGCGATGATATCACCGGTATCCGGATTCACGATAGTGATGGAGACGCCTGTTGGGTGATATTTGTCGTAGATCTTTTGGGCTTCTTCAACCGCCATTTGCTGAACTACGGGATCGATGGTCGTATACACGTCCGCACCGTCAGTAGCAAGCTTCTCAGTCAGGATGGTGCCAGTGAGCACGTGCCCATACTGGTCGATCTCTGAAGATGTAACTCCATCTTCCCCGGACAGCCACTGATCAAACGAGTATTCTAATCCCGCGAGTGGTGTACCAGTTGGGCCCACCATGCCAATTACAGGCGCAGCAGCGCTTCCGGTACTGTAGCTTCGATGCGGTATGTTGATAAATCCAAGTCCGATTGGCCGCTCTTTTAGGTTCCAGACCATCTCTGCTTTTGCGTAGGGGACGTCTGAAACGAGTGGATAGAAGTGGCTCACCCTGGTTCGCTTCTTGTTGCTCGCGAGCTCCACCTGCGCCTGCATCCTGGCATTCGCAATCCCAGAGGCCATTCTCGCGCGGATCAACTCAACATCGGAGCCGCTGGCCACGATTCGCGAAACGACATCAATGCTCTCTGTAAGCTTGTGCTCATTTTTCTTGATCTGTTCGGGGGTTTTTGCGGCAAGCATTACTTGCGGATCAAATCCCAGGGTTCCGTTGTAGACTGAGAGAGCCATCGGCTGGTTGTTGGCATCGAAAATAGAGCCGTGTCGCGCAGCAATTCTCGTTGTGTGTTTTCTCGCAGTAAATGCCTGTTCGCGATACTGCTTTCCTTGAACAAGTTGCAGCCAGGCAAGCCTGCCTTCAATGAGCACATATCCGATTGCAAGAGGAATAAACAGGGCGTTAACGCGGTTGTTCTGCTGAGCGGATGGATCGCGACGACGTCGTCGCCTAACGTTGCTCGTCATGTTTAATTCCTCCTGTCTATCTCAATTTCAGGCTGCAGGACACAATCCTGTCTCAAAATGCTCTCATTGACCGCCGTCGGCGGGAGAAGATTGGGCTACCGAACCGCTCGCTACATTGCGCAAGGATACGATATCCTTAACTTGCGGTCGCACCATGCGGAGTTGCACTGCTGTGCGGTCGATATTTGCCGGTAGAACCAACTTAGCGCGTGCATCCTGGAAGACGTGCTTTCGCACCTCGGCAGCGTTGATCTGATTCTGCAGATGAGTCATTTCGTGGCGCTGGGCTGCCTGCTCAATGTGGGGATCGAGGTGGCATATGGCTACTACTGCGCACGCGACCGAGACCGCGGCGATCAATGCTCCCGTGTACATTTGGAGTTCGCGATGGTCTTGCAGTGTTGTTGATGGCGCTCGTCTTGGGGCAGGGGCAACCTCTGGCTCCTGCTCTATGGTGGGATCAGGTTGAACGAGCTTTCGGGCAGGCATTGCGGACATATTGGCCTCTCCGTTTCATCTGGACGCACAGAGTTTAACGACACTGAGCCATTTGGGCTCAAGTTCAATTAGATTCGTTTTGCAACCCTAAGCCGAGCGGTGCGGGCTCGGTGATTGCTGTTGATCTCCAGTTGATCTGGAACCACTGGTTTTCGAGTAATAATTTCGAGCTCCGGTTTAACGCTGTTTTCGAGCGGCGATAAGGCAGCGATCGAATAGCCGCTTGGTGATGGAGCTTTACCCGCTCTTTTTGCGAACACCGATTTACAAATTCGGTCCTCAAGGCTATGCCAAGAAATCACAGCAACCCGTCCGCCAGGCTTAAGGCTGTCAATCGCAGCATTTAGACCAATTTCAAACTGTTCCAACTCCTGGTTACACAGAATACGCAACGCCTGAAACACCTTGGTTGCAACATGTTTGTCTCGCGGCCACGCGGATCTGGGGACTGCTCGTTCGACAATACTGACCAGGTGCCCGGTGGTCTCGACAGGATTGCCAGTTTGCCGATCTTTAATGATCTGCCTGGAAATCTTCCTCGCAAAGGGCTCCTCACCATACTCCAACAACGCCTTCGTGAGCGCTTCTTCAGTAATTGATCTTAATAGTTCTGCAATTGTGGGCTCGCTGCCAGTGCGGTCCATCCGACCATCGAGCAGCTCATCCCTTCGAAAACTAAAACCGACTGCGCTATCTAGCTGATAACTGGAGACGCCCAGGTCAAAAAGGCACGCATCCAGTCCGAACGAACTTCCGTTACTTGTCGTTATAAGCGCTTGCCGCAGATTTGCGAATGCTATATGGAGCAACGAAATCGCTACTTGCGAGCGCAGCGGCTCAAGCCTAACTTTCGCTTCCGCAATCGCTGCCTCGTCGCGGTCGAGGGCGATTAGGCTGCCGCCGGGTGAAATAGCAAGAGCCATCTGCTCACTGTGCCCACCACCGCCCAACGTGCAGTCCAGCACCGTCATACCCGGCTGAAGATCGAGAAGCTCAAGAACCTCTCGCACAAGCACCGGTGTATGAAATCCGTATCCTTTCACCATACCGTGACCGCCTTGTGTGAAACTGCGCCGTTAGCCGTTTGCCCAATCAATCGGCGCTAGCCAGGAAAACCAGCAGTCAAAGTACGAAGTAGGCCAGAATCACTTTCCATTCGCAAGCGTGGTAACGGATGAGTACTGCGCGAAATCACCCACAGCCAGCGCCAATCGACCTAAAATTGCAGCAGATACTGTTTCGTGGGAGCAATTCTTGGTAGATTGATCCTTCCAGTTGGTTCTATTCCAGATTTCGATGCGAGAGCCCATGCCGACGAATATATTGGGACCGGAGTTTTCGAGATCGCCATGCTCTCGTAAGTGCTTAGGAATGGTTACGCGGCCACTAGAATCTACAGAACCGTATTCACAGTTGCCGAACATCCTATGGAGCATAATGCTGTTATGATCGAGCTCTTCGCTAATCGATTTCGCCGCCAGTTGATCCGTTAGCTCGTCCCATACGTGCATCGGGTACACTCTAACAGACTTGTCTGGGCCAGGGCAGAGAACAACCTCCTCGCCGATGTACGCTAGAAATCGCTTCGGTACGATGAAGCGAAACTTCTCATCGAGGTTGTGCTCGAAGCGCCCCCACATTCCTTTGGCAACCGTCTCGTTTGACATCGAATTAAGAGCCGATCAAGAAAGGTAGACGAAATACGACTTACTGGGATAATCCTTCCATCTGGACACCACTGTGGCACCACCTGATGGATAAGCCCGCGGAAGACGAAGGGTTTCAATGTGGGAAGTTATCACCACTTATACGCCCTTGCGTCACCACTTGACCGCTATTGTACTGCCTTAGGAAATTTGAGTCAAGCCCTTTAATTTTAAAGTGGTTTGGCGGGGGGTGCTATTGCCCGGTTTTTGGGCAAAATGGCAGACCTGTATCATTTGTCTGCTGTTTTAGGGGTGTTGAGGGGGTATGGTTGGGGTGGGTTTTGCCCATACCGCTGGCCCCCGAATGGTCTAAGGGTGTTTTGGTGGCGAATCGATCCGAATCGATTGCGACTCACCTGGCCGGTTTGACTGCATTGCGGTCTACATGCCCGAAATTCTCGGGAAATGGCAATTCGAATTTTAAGCAACATCTAGGTCACTGAGTTTTCATATAAGGCATGCAAAGATACAGTCGCAACGGAGTGTCTAGGGGCTCGCTTGTGGTATGTTATACTGAAGTGGTCCAGAGAACCTGTACAGCTTTATGAATCGCAGTGCATACTAACGTACTATTGTGCGCTGTGCAAAACTGGCTCTTTAGCAAATCCCTGAAATCGCGTCGGGGTCTGGCAGGAATCAATTATCCTGTAGTAGAACTGCGATACATCAATTCGAGGAGGACATGTAATTGGAAGCTTACTGCGTGAAGTGCAAAGCCAAGACTGAAGTAAAAAATCCAACTGCTACTACAATGAAAAATGGCAAGCCTGCGACAACCGGGGAATGTTCGGTTTGCGGGACAAAAGTTTTTAAAATCGGGAAGAGTTAGTAGCCGAACGGCTACCTATCGCTTTTTGATCGCAATCTCAGAAACAATGCTGGCTGCGTTCCAGGTTATCGGAACGCAGCCTTTGTTCTGTCTAAGCCATTAGATCGTAAGCGGTATAATCTGGTCTGTTCTGGTGTTTAAGAGCAAAAAAGGTAATGGCCCGCGCTATTATAGCAACGGGCCAATCGGGCAGGTCAGGACGGGAACCCGTTCATGACCAGTTGGTCCAAACTTTAGTCGCCCGTGGGCGGCTAAAGCCTGACCGTAAGCTAAAACAGGCTAGACGGCCTGCCCACCTTGCTGACTGAGATAATTCATTCTCGCCACCACCTCCTTTTTTGTCGTGACCATTCTAATGGCTTCTGTGCCGGTTGTCAATACTCACCAGTGCGTGTTGGTTTTTCGTTTTCGTTCAGCTCATTTCAATGGAGGGTTCGTTGGACATTCGTGTAATTCGCGATGAGGATATGCAGGAGGCCTATTACCTGAGTTCACAGGCCTTTATGGGCGGCGCTCGCAACGATAACTATGCCGAAAGCCGCCTTCAGAACCCGAACAGGCCAGACACTACAACTTACGGGGTATACGACGAGCTAGGGTTGCAGGCCAAGGTAGTAATCGTCGATTACGAACAGATATTTACCAACCAGTTCAGCGCGCCAATGGGTGGTATTGCAGGTGTAGCAAGCTTGCCGGCCAGTCGCGGCAAAGGGTACGCAAGCGGATGTCTGAAGCACGTGCTCGGAGTCATGAAAGAACAAGGGCAGTTTCTGTCTGCTCTTTATCCATTTGCTTGGGCCTACTACCGAAACCTCGGGTGGGAATGGGTGGGAGTTCAGCGCGAATACACGGTGCCTACTCGAATCATACCTGCCGCGGACGAGACGGATTCGGTAACTGCTGCCCGGCCGGAAGATCGGCTGGCAATTGCCAATATATACGCTGCGTATTGTGGACGGCACCGAGGCATGGCCGCAAGAGATGAGCGCGCTTGGAATCGGGTGCTCAGTGATGGTGACTCCAAATACAGATACACTTATATTTATACTGGAGACAATGGCCCGGAAGGCTACTTTACTTTTTCAAATCCCACAAAGGAAGCCACCTGGGTCGATGAGTTTATAGCTTTGACGCCTGCTGCATATCGGGGACTGCTTGGCCTGATGCGGCGATATGAGATGCAAACCAGGGCTTTCCGTTGGAATGCTGCTTCGGATGATGCACTTTGGTCGGTTCTCTACCACTCGGAGATTTTGGTTTCACTTTGGCCTGTTGTGCAGGCAAGAGTAGTTGACGTCGAAGCAGCGTTTAATGCGCTTCGGACTGATAATGATGCCGCCAATGGAAGCTTGAACATCGCAGTATCGGACAAATACGCCCCGTGGAACGATGCGACATGGCAGATTACTGTTGAAGGTGGGGCCGTGACTGTCGCGAAAACCACAATGGATCCAGGGCTTCACTTAGACATTCAGGCGCTCACTCAAGCCTATTATGGTGAGCCGGATCTCACATCGCTTCGTCATGCAGGCCGTATTTCAGTCCACAATGAGGCCGATTTCACTTTGCTAACGCGTCTTCTGGCTGGCCCGGCTATGTGGCTGAACGACCACTTCTGATGCCGCTCGTATTTCGTCAGTACTGGAAAACGATGATTATGGAGGCAGCCGCTGCGGTGGGCGAGTCTCGGCTCTTCCTCGTTGGCTGCCTCATGCGGTTTGTGAGAGTGGTTGCCCTTCTATCCATCTGGCGTACTGTGATGGTGGGCAAGTCGCAGGTTTCAGGCATGACTCTGCATGCTTTGCTAACCTATACGCTGCTGTCAGAAATTTGCGCAGACCTCTTGCTTTGCAGAACTGGGCTGGAGGCCGCCTGGTTCAGCGGCAGCATTACAACCAGGTTCTTAAGACCTGTATCTCTGTTTAATCAATTCTCGGCAGAGATGCTTGGCAGGGCAATGTTGAGCGTTAGCCTTTTTGCTCTGCCTCTTGCCCTTGCATCTCCACTCCTCGGCATAAGCCTGCGTCCTGCATCACTATTCGGCGGCGCACTGTTCTTTTTGAGTCTGGCTGCGGCGATCGGTGTAGGCCTGGCGCTCGAGTACATTTTCGTGGGTATTGGAGTGAATGCGGGAATTCATCCATACGCGATAAATGGCATGCGCTCTGCTGTTAGCGTCGTGCTCTCTGGAGCTTTAATTCCACTGAAGCTCCTTCCCTGGGGCATCGGATTGTGGCTCTCCTGGCTGCCTTTTGCGTCGCAGGCGTCCGCACCACTTACCATTTTTACTGGGACAGAGCCGGTAATCAAGCCGTTCCTGCTGCAGTTAGTCTGGCTAATCATCCTGTGGCCATGTGCCAGGTGGCTGTGGCGGGCCAACCGCGAGAAGATGGTTAGCTATGGCGGTTAAAGCGGGGTACGGATTGTTAAGGCGCATAGCCCGGCTTCTGGCGCTGTATGCGCGGATGGATCTCCTGCTTCTTACAAGAGATCCGCTGATGACGGCCGGTTGGGCAATTACAGATCTTGTCATAAATCTCGCTTCCGTCTCAGGTCTACTGCTCCTGGCACAGCGCTTTGCGGGAATTGGAACCTGGTCTCGGCCGTCCTTTGTGTTTATGCTTGGCTATGCTTCCCTTGTAGAGGGGCTAGTAGCAACACTGTTCGGATACAATGTGTCTCATATAAGTCGCAGGATCGGCAGGGGACAGTTGGACCACTCACTGCTGCAGCCTCAGCCGCTATGGATTGTGCTGCTGACAGAAGGCTTTAGCCCTGCATTTGGAGCCCCTGCTTTGCTGCCTGGAACGCTGCTCCTGATATGGGGATGGCGAATGCTCCCTCAGGCTCCGTGGGCGGCTTTTCGCTCCATGGGCCACGGCTGTGGCGCTCTTGCCTGGAGTGGGTTGTTTGTTCTCGATATGGCATCGTCGGTAGTGGTAGTGATGGCGTTCCAGTACGGCTGGGGAAGCCTGGCTTTCTGGTCCCCACGTGCGTCGGAAGAGCTTAATACTTCGACTCACGATCTGCTTTCAACCCTGAAGTCCTTTCCGCTTAACGCGATGTCGCCCATTCTCAGGTTTGGGCTGCTGAGCATTATACCGGCAGGATTCGTGGGCTGGGCGCCTGTGGCAGGACTGCTGCAGATCGGACACATCTGGTTCTTGATTACCCCTGCGGCTGCTCTGATAAGTGCGGCCGCCGCTGCAATAGTATTTAAAGCCGGTCTGAAACACTATGGCAAAACAGGATCCCAAAGGTACAGCGCTTTCGGACATCGCAGTTGAACTTTCAGCCGTTAGCAAGACGTTTCATCAGCGTCAGAGGAACGAACAGCTATCCGGTATTCTGCGAAACTTGCTGCGCCCAGAGTTTAAGTCTATACCCGCTCTCAGTGGGCTAAGTCTCGCCATCAACCGTGGCGAAATTCTCGCCTACGCTGGTGCTAATGGCGCCGGGAAGAGCACAACAGTAAAGCTCTGCTGTGGAATGCTTGCACCAGATTCCGGAGAAGTGCGCGTACTTGGGATGAACCCGCTTTCGGACAGACTGAAGTGCGTATCGAGAATTGGCGTTGTATTCGGTCAGCGAACAGAACTATGGTTCGACCATCCTGTGTCAGCCAGTTTTGAGTGGAAGCGCGTTGTGTGGGACATCCCGGACGATAGTTACCGAGTTGCTCTGAAGCGAATGAAGGACCTGCTTGGCCTTGATGAGTTCTTTAATACTCAGGCAAGGGAGCTCAGCCTTGGTCAGCGTATGCGTGCCGATTTAGGTTTGGCCCTGGTGCATGACCCCGAAATGCTGTTCCTTGATGAACCAACACTCGGTTTGGACGTGCTGGCCAGACGCAGCATACTGGGCTTTCTCAAAGAACTAAACAGAACTCGAGGCGTTACCATCATTGTCACGAGTCACCAGACCGCAGACTTGGAGGAGTTGGCAGGTCGAATTGTGTTGATCCACAAGGGCAAGCTGGCTTTTGATGGCTCATTTGATGCACTGCGCAAGACGTGCGGCGATACCAGGCGACTCATCCTGGAGGCCGATGCAGTCACCGCTCCAGATATGAGTGCAATGGGCGCCAGGCTCGTTTCAACGGAGGGAAGGCACCACGAATACCTGTTCGATGCATCCAGAAACACGATCGCCGAGATACTCAGCGAAGCCGCACGTCAGTGTGCGATACTTGATGTGGAGACTCACAGGA
The DNA here is from genome assembly GCA_903919615.1 of uncultured Chthonomonas sp. Taxonomy (GTDB): domain Bacteria; phylum Armatimonadota; class Chthonomonadetes; order Chthonomonadales; family Chthonomonadaceae; genus CAIXIX01. The sequence goes on along the minus strand of CAIXIX010000488.1, from coordinate 17,634 downwards.
CGGATATTGACGACGTAGTTGCGGATATATATGAAACGTGGCAGCGCGGCCAGCACCCGACTGGCGAGTAAAGATTTGATAAGGGGTGTGTATTGAGGATTACGTTCCTGGGCACCAGTTCCGGTGCGCCAAGTCGTACACGGAACATGACAAGTATTGCGCTTCAACTTCCGCAGCTATCGAAGCTCTGGTTGTTCGATTGCGGCGAGGGCACACAGCATCAACTGTTGAGGTCGCCCCTCAAGCTCAGCCAACTCGAGCGGATATTCATAACGCATATGCACGGAGATCACCTGTTTGGCCTCACAGGTTTGCTGGCGAGTCGATCGCTGCAGAACGGTGGACAAACGCCCGTGACGATCTATGGACCAGGCGGACTTGCCGAGTACGTTCGAGCAACGCTTGATCTGAGCAGAACGCGACTAGGATATTCGGTCTCGGTAGAGCGCCTGTCGCCCGGTACGATCTTTGAGGACGATCATTGCCGTGTTGATTGCGCACCGATGAGGCATGGTGTTGAGAGCTACGGATTTGCAGTAGTAGAAAAGGATCGGCCCGGCAAATTCAATGTCGATCTGGCGCGCGAAATGGGAATACCTGAAGGTCCACTCTACGCCAAGCTTAAGGCTGGTGGGGCTGTTGCGCTCGAAGATGGGCGTATCGTGAACGGTTCGGAGCTGACTGGGCCACCAGTGCAAGGCAGAAAGGTAGTTTTTTGTGGCGATACGGCCTTTCACAACGGTTCGGTGGAACTTTCCAGAGGTGCAGACCTGTTAATACATGAAGCAACCTATATTGGCAGCGACGCACATCTGGCAGAACGAGCGAATCACTCGACATCCTTGATGGCTGCTGAAGTTGCCAAACTGGCTCAGGTTGATCGGCTGATGCTGACGCACTTCAGTCTGCGTTACGAATCAGAAGGCCATCCCGATCTTGAGGACCTGCTCGCAGAAGCGAGATCTGTATTTCCTAACACCTCACTGGCATATGACTTCTTGAATGTAGAGGTGAACAGACGCTAGGGCCCGTATGGCTCGAATTGACTACACAATCGCGGCACATAATCATTTCCAACAGCAACGACACGAAGGGCAGCGTACAGATATGACAAGCGCTACGGATGGATTACATACGGCAAATGCGTCAACGCGCGGACGCCGACCTGGGGTCGTTTCAATTCTGCTTGTTGTCCTTGCTGCCGCAGTCGTGTTTCGATATGTGAAGGATAAGAAGGATAGTGCCGACGCGATAGAATATGCAGACATGCATGAGGCCGTAGCGATTATGCACGGCTACCTTCATAACGCAACACCCGAACACGCTCTAAAGACCATTACAGATACGCTTGCACATGGTTCGGAATCGATGCGTTATGCGGCCTTAGACGCGTTAGATGCCTATGCCGATCCATCGAATCGAACCAGAGTTGAACCGCTTCTTGAAACTTCATATCGCGACTGCAGCGCTGAGGTGCGAAAGAAAGCACTTGAGTTGATGGTTCGATTGGACATTGATCGCGGGTACCGGCTTGAACTCGCCGCGATGCGAGACGAAGATGCATGGTTAAGAGATGATGCCGCACTGCTGTTGACGGTCACGATTGGCCGAAAGGATTCTCCTCTTGATAAGCGAGCCATACCGGTACTGATGGCGGCGTTAGATGACGTTGATGACAGCATCCCGCCGCTGGCAATGTCGGTCCTTAAGTCTATAACAGGGAACCATTGGCGTTACAATATCCATGCGGATCAGCAAACCAGAGACCGGATAAAATCCCAGTGGAAGTCGTGGTGGGCAACGGAACAGAAACACTGGAAACAGGAAGATTTGGTTGTGGCTCAGCCTGTCACGCCAGAGCGCGCCGATCCAGCGCCGGATTTTAGTGTACGTGATCTAGATGGAAATCGTATTACTCTGGACTCTCTAAAGGGTAAAGTTACTGTCATCAATTTCTGGGGCACGTGGTGCGCACCCTGTCAGATGGAGATGCCGGCGCTGGCCCGGATCGAGAGTGAATATCGAGGGACAGGTCTCAAGATGATTGGAGTTGCCGCTCATGAGGACAGCCCGGATTCACTCCGCAAATGGTGCAACGCACACGGCATAGGCTATTCTCAAGTCGTTCAGGCCGAACGAATGACAACCGTGTTCGGCAACGTTCACGAAGTTCCGGTCAGTTTTATTATTGATAGACAAGGGCGAATACGGCGGCGATTCGACGGGGAGCGAGATTACACCACGTTCAAGTTGGCGCTCGATAGAATTTTGAAGGATTAGGTTGTGTGAAAGCGCCAAGATCTGTCAACTGCTTGCATCAATAGTTAATGAGTCAATGTGTATTTTTGTCTACTTTGTGTGCCGCCTTTAGCGGGGATAGAATAGGGCGTTGAGTTGCCGCACATGACTGCCAGCCGAGGCTCACGAAATGTTTGAGAGGACTGCTCCATAATGTCGAGCCGCGATTTTGTACACCTACACTGCCACTCCGAATTCAGTTTGCTCGATGGAGCTAACCGTCTGTCTGCGCTTGTAGAAAAGGCCGCCCAGATGGAGATGCCTGCACTTGCGCTCACCGATCATGGGGTTATGTATGGCACGGCAGATTTCTACGCCATTTGTAAAAAGGCGGGCGTAAAGCCAATCCTTGGAGTGGAGGCCTACGTAGCCCCACGCAGCCGAAAACAGAAGGAACCCAGGCTGGATAACGCAGCCTATCACATGGTTCTACTGGCTCGCAACAATACGGGATATCGTAACCTTCTAAAGCTGACCTCAATTGCCGCTCTCGAAGGCTTTTACTACAAGCCTCGAATCGATCGTGAGATCCTGGAGCGATTCCATGAAGGGCTAATAGGAACCAGCGCATGTCTCGGTAGCGAGATAAATGAGCCTCTGATGAAGGGCGACTACAATAAGGCCAGGGATGCGGCGGCCTATTATCGCGACCTGCTTGGCGCCGAGAACTACTACATTGAGCTTCAAAATCACAATCTGCCTGAACAGATTCACTGCAACGAGCAGCTTCTAAAAATCGCCCGGGAACTCCACCTGCCGGTTATCTGCAGCAATGATGTTCACTACCTGGGAGATCAGGACGCTGAGGCGCATGATATCCTGCTTTGTATCGGCACTGGCTCCGTAGTTTCAGATGTCAATCGCCTCAAGTACGCTTCTCAGGAGTTCTACCTGAAGAGCTCCGACCAGATGAAGCAGATATTTGGTGAACATCGCGGCGCCATTGAAAATACGATCGGTATCGCCGAGCGGTGTGATGTCAACTTGGAGTTCGGGCGTTGTCCTATGCCAACTCCGGGGATTCCAGAGGGATATACGCCTCATGAATATCTGACCCTTCTAGCCAACGAAGGGCTTGATAAGCGTTATAACGGAACGCCGACGCCGCGCATCACCGATCGCCTCAACTATGAACTGGGCATCATCGAGAAGACTGGCTTCTCGCAGTACATACTCATCGTTCGCGACTTCGCGCGTTTCGCGGGGGATAAGGGCATCTTCTTTGGTGTTCGTGGGTCCGCTGCAGGAAGCCTCACATCGTATCTTGTTGATATTACAGACATTGATCCCGTTGAATATGGGTTGACCTTCGAGCGGTTCCTGAATCCGGAACGCGTACAGATGCCCGATGTTGATATGGATTTCGAAGACACCCGCCGGGCCGAGGTCATCGAATATGTAACGAAAAAATACAGCCCCAATCAGCATGATCCAGAAGAGGCGCGTGTTGCACAGATCGTAACGTTCGGTACGCTTGCCGCTCGCGCAGTGCTTAACGATGCCGGTAAAGCGCTCGGGATTAACGGAGGATTAATCGACAGGCTGACCAAGCTCGTGCCGAAGATCCCATTACATATGACGATCGACAAGACGATCGAAGCCATTGGCGAGTTCAAGGCGATCTATGAATCGGATACAGAAGCTCGGCGGCTGATCGATCTTGCAAAGCGTCTGGAAGGCATCTCTCGCCACGCCAGCGTGCACGCCGCTGGCGTCATTATTTCACACGATCCGCTTGTCGATTACACGCCTTTGTCTCGGTCCGGAGACAGTGGTTGTGTCACTCAGTATGTCGCATCGACACTGGAGAAGATCGGCCTGCTGAAGATGGACTTTCTTGGTCTCATCAATCTGTCGATCCTTGCGCAGGCTGTAAAAAATGTTGAGGCGTCCACAGGCATTACCCTGGATGTTCGTAAGCTGCCGCTTGACGATGAAAAGACGTACGAACTGCTGGGAAAAGGCGACTGTGTTGGAGTATTTCAGCTGGAGTCTCCTCCAATGCGCCGCCATATTCAGGAACTCAAGCCGGGTAATGTCCGCGAGGTAGCCGCCATGGTGGCGCTCTATCGCCCTGGGCCAATGGCGCACATTCCAAGGTTTATCAAGTGTAAACATGGCCAGGAGAAGATCAAATATCCGCACCCATGGCTTGAGGAACTTCTGCAAGAGACCTATGGCGTTATTGTTTACCAGGACCAGGTAATGCAGATCGCTCAGATTATCGCCGGCTATACCCTTGGCGAAGCAGATATTCTGCGCCGAGCAATGGGTAAGAAAAAAGCGGAAGAGATGGCGTTGCAGCGCGAGAAGTTCCTTAGCGGAGCGGCCGCCAAGGGAGTTCCAGAAAATGTAGCAAATCACATCTTCGATGAGATGGAGCCGTTTGCGGGCTATGCCTTTAACAAGGCCCATGCTGTATGTTATGCCATGGTGGCCTACCAAACCGCCTTTCTAAAGGCGAACTACCCTGTTGAGTACATGGCGGCGCTGCTTACCTGTTTCATTGAAAAATCCGATAAGCTTGTCGTCAGCATGAACGAATGCCGCCGAATGAACATCGATGTCTTGCCGCCGGATATTAATGCGAGCAAAATCGATTTTGCTGTTGAGGGCAATGCCATTCGCTTTGGGCTTGCTGCGATTAAAAATGTAGGTAAGTCTACGGTAGAGGGCATTCTTAAAGTCCGCGATCAGGTCGGAGGCGGCCCATTCACGAGCCTTTGCGATTTTGTTAGCCGGGCGGCTAACTCCGACTCATCGATGGTATCCAGATCCACGATCGAGGCACTCATTCACGCGGGAGCGTTTGCCTCGCTCAACGGGCACCAGAACCGGCGCGCCCTTATCCAGATGCTCGACGCGTTGATGGTTAGTGCAGGCAAGATCCAAAAAGATCGCAAAGCCGGGCAAGCTTCTCTATCGAGCATGTTCGAGTCTGACGATGACGAAGCCCAGCCAACGATGCCGATTCCCGAAGTTGCTGAGTATCCTCGGGATCAGATTCTGGCGTTCGAGCGAGATCTGCTCGGAGTCTATCTCTCCGATCATCCTCTCAATGCGTTTTCAGTGGTGTTTGGTCGCGCAGGTTCCAGACCCGTTGCGGAACTTCCGGAACTTCCAGACAAAGAGCCTGTCGTGCTTGGAGGAATTATCACCTCGATCAAGCCATTCACCTCGAAAAAGGGGGATGCGATGGCTTTCTTTACCCTGGAAGACACTACCGGCAGTGTTGCGTGCACCATGTTCCCGAGAACTTTTGCGCAGCATGGATCTTCCCTCGTAAAGGATCGGATCGTGCTGCTGCGTGGTAAGGCGAATCATCGTGATCGAGTACGAGATGACGAAGAGGCGTCGCACATTGTCGAGATCCTGGCAGAGGAGATCACGCAGCTTGGCGACGGAATCGCGCCTTCACAAACTGGCCCGTCGAGGATCATCATTCGCGTTGATGAATCCAAGCGTAATATGCTTCGCTACGTTCGCGATGCCGTAGAGCAGAACCGGGGAGGAAGTGCATCTTGCCCCGTATATCTGAGAATTCAGGATAGTGACAAGGTTCATGAGGTGCGCACGCCACTGCTGGCCGAGTTTAATGATATGTTTCGAGCAGAACTCGAACACATTCTAGGTGCGCAAGCGGTCTGGACAGAATAAAGGAGGCTCGGGTCTAAACCCGGCCTCCTTTACTCCATTACCAACTAGATTTACAGATTTACCGACGCAAGCATATCAGCAATTGCAGCCCATCGAAGCAGATGCGATTCGTGTACGTGATGCTCTTCAAATCCGAGTTTCTTGTACACTTTTATCGCCGCAAGCCGGTGATCCTGCGTTTCAAGAACGGCGTTCTTGCACCCAAGCCTTACGAATTCGTGCAGCACGGCGAGGGTAACAGCCCTCCCCAACTCCTTACCACGGTAGTCCGGGTCGACGCCAACCCAGTGCAGGTAGCCAGAATCTGGAAACTCCTCCGGCAGGATCCGAGCAGAAGCTGTAGCAACAAGAGTATCCCCATGGACAATGACGTAGGTCTTTTTTACGTCTGGGGCATCTATCAGGCGTTCGCGAACGGTCTCTGGCGACCACTCGACGTCGTCGAACGCTCTATCTAATACGGAGACGAGGCCATTTAAATCGCTCTCTTTATACTCGCGCAAAACGTAGCCAGAAGGCAGTTCAGGAATGGGTGGGAGCTGCTCCAACGAAGGCAGCCGCATCTGCAGATGTACCATCTAAACGCACGTCCTTTCGGGCACACAAACGAAGTTGCTTCATTGTAGTGCCGACTCACTCCACGCGTCAAGGTCGGGACAGCAGACTTATGTTGTAGCGAGGCAAATCAGACTAAGCTGCGACGCTTCGACAGCGCCCTGGCGCCAGGAAGAACATCATGAAGGTTCTAATTGTTGCTAACGGAGAGTCGCCATCTGCAACGGTGGCGGAGGAGGCGGCGCGCAACAGCGACCTCATCGTCGCGACCGATGGCGGTGTCTTTGCGGCTGCCAAACTAAAACTATTGCCAGACATACTTACTGGTGACATGGACTCTGTATTGGTCGACAATGCTCTGGAGCTCTTCCCCAAGTTACGAGTTATTCCGACTCCGGATCAGGACTACTCCGATCTGGAAAAAGCGGTAGATATTGCATCGCAGTTTGGCGCGACCAGCATCGTCGTCATTGGGGCAACGGGAAGGCGACCAGATCACACACTCGCTAACCTAGCTCTGCTTCGCACCCTCTCAAGTAGTTTCGACATCAAGTTTGCGGATAACTATGGCGACACCTGGCACATTGGCGCCGCACTAGATAGTGAAGCCCCCGAATCATGTATCGAGATTTCCACCGATCTCGGTGACACGATCTCTCTAATCGCCACCGATGTCTCAACTGTCGTGTCGGTCGAAGGCGTACAGTGGGATCTGGAAAATTTTGAGCTTATACCGGGAACACATGGGGTCAGTAACGTAGCCACAGGGAGATCGGTGCTAGTTAAGGTTACGCGCGGCAGCCTGTATGTGTGCCGATTGCGTTTGGACATATTGGATACGATGGAATGACCGATTCACTAATCTACTAGACTGCCTGTGGCAGAAACGTCGTGCCCACGGCCTCAAAACCAACTACACTTGCAACAACGCCTGGCCTACGGCCCCTCGCAATAACGGTTCGAATGCCCGCTTCTGTGGCAGTCTTGGCAGCTTCGACTTTTGTTCGCATACCACCCGTGCCCACCTGGCTGGCGGTTCCACCGGCAAGGGCGTAAATAGATTCGTCGACTCTCGCCACTACCGCAATCGGCATGCCAGCATCCTCACTATGGATCTCTCGCGAAGAAGCAGCGTCGTAAAGACCCTCGACATCCGAAAGGATAAGCAGAAGATTAGCGCCGATTAAAGTGGCAACAAGAGCTGCCAGATTATCGTTGTCCCCGAAGCGTATCTCATCGACTGCGACGGTATCGTTTTCGTTGATGATGGGCACCACTCCGAGCGTCAACAAAGTCATCAGAGTGTTCCGAGCATTTTCGAAGCGCCTTGCGTCCAGCATATCATCCTTGGTGAGAAGCACCTGAGCGCAATCAATGTTTCGCCATTCAAATGCTTCGGTGTAGGTGCTCATCAGCCTTCCCTGGCCGATCGCTGCTGCGGCCTGTTTGAAGGGAAGGGAGGTCTGTTCGTCGGTGCCCTGCTCACGGTCATGATTCGGGTTCTGGTCCACGAGCTGGTGGGAGCCAGTTCGGTTACGCCGCTCCAGAACCTCTTTGCCGGCCCGGATGGCGCCAGAGGTTACCAGAATGACGTCCCAACCCTGGTTCTGACAGGCCGCAAGCTGCGAGGTGAAGTCAATCAGAAAGGATCTGTCAAGACGTCCGTGAGCGTCGGTGAGGGTGCTGGTGCCAACTTTGACCACCAGAATTCGATGTGCTTGGTTTGAATGCATGGATAGATTTGAGTTCGTGATCCATCTGGCACAAAAAGTATCAACAGTTGGATCACGACGGAGTTCTACTCGCCGATCTTAAGAACCGAGAGGAATGCCTCCTGGGGAATTTCGATGGAACCAACCTGCTTCATGCGCTTTTTGCCCTCCTTCTGTTTCTCAAGGAGTTTGCGCTTTCGAGTGATGTCACCGCCATAACACTTCGCAATAACATTTTTGCGGAATGCCTTAACAGACTCAGCGGCAATGACTTTACCGCCGATCGCAGCCTGAATGCGAACTTCGTACTGCTGCCTGGGGACGACTTCCTTCAGCTTTTCGACAAACAGTTTAGCGCGCCCATACGCCTTATCTCGGTGTGTTATAAAAGAGAGCGCATCTACAGGATCGCCATTCATGTTGACATCAATTTTGACGAGGCGCGATTCCTGATAGCCGCTCAGTTCATAGTCAAAACTTGCGTAGCCCTTGGTACGGGACTTCAGTTGGTCGAAGAAGTCCATCAGGATTTCGGAAAGCGGGATTCTGAAATAAAGCATCACGCGTTCAGGAGCCGGGTATTCAACCTTTACAAACTCTCCGCGGCGATCCCGGGCAAGCTCCATCACCGTTCCGTAGTAGGTCGACGGCAACATGACGGTGGCATCGACATAGGGCTCTTCAGTACTTTCGATCTGCGTGACGGGAGGCATGTCGGCCGGATTATCTACCTCTTCGACTTTGCCATCGGTCTTGTGCACTCGATAGATTACAGACGGCGACGTTGCGATCAGAGAGAGGTCAAACTCCCGTTCAAGCCGCTCCTGTACAACATCCATGTGGAGCAGCCCAAGAAACCCGCATCGGAAGCCGAAGCCCAAAGCGGCGGAGGTTTCAGGCTCATAGGTTATCGCCGCATCATTGAGCTGTAGTTTGCCAAGCGCCTCGCGAAGGTTCGGGTAGTCCGAACCGTCCATGGGATAGAGGCCGCAAAACACCATCGGTTTGGCTTTGCGGTAGCCGGACAGTGCTTCCGTTGCCGGATGCGATGAATTGGTTACCGTATCGCCGACATTTGCCTCGCCAATAGTTTTTATGCTTGCCGCAACATACCCTACTTCGCCAGTGAGAATCGCCTCACCAATCCGGCGCTGCGGGGCAAAAGTACCTACCTCGATAACTTCGAACTCTTTGCCGGTCGCCATGAACCGGATTTTCTGCCCTGCGCGTATCTCGCCGTCTACAACGCGTACGTAGCAAACAACCCCCATATACTGGTCAAATTTGCTGTCAAATACTAAGGCGCGGAGGGGTGCGTTCACATTGCCTCGAGGCGGCGGAATGTATTCGACCACCGCTTCGAGTATTTCAGAAATGCCGATGCCGGCTTTAGCGCTTGCGAGGACGGCATGGGAGGCATCTAGCGAGAGAACGTTTTCAATCTCTTCCCGCACTCTTTCGGGGTCTGCTGCAGGGAGATCGATTTTATTGATTACGGGAATCAACTCAAGGTTGTTTTGGTACGCGAGATTGACATTCGCAAGCGTCTGCGCTTCAACTCCCTGAGCCGCGTCAACCACGAGCAATGCGCCTTCACAGGCAGCCAACGACCGCGATACCTCGTAAGTGAAGTCTACATGGCCGGGTGTATCGATTAGGTTAAACTGGTATTCCTGACCGTCGCGCGCGATATAGTTAAGCCGCACTGCGGTCATTTTAATGGTAATGCCGCGCTCACGCTCCAGGTCCATTGTATCCAGAAGTTGCGCTTGCATGTCTCGCCGAGCGATTGTGTCGGTAGCCTCAATCAGTCGATCCGCAAGAGTCGACTTACCATGATCAACATGTGCAATGATACAGAAATTACGAATGTGGTCCTGGTTCATACGAAACGCAATCCTCCCATAGTACCGGATAGTATAGCATATCGGCCTTAAGCTGCCGGGTTGGCTGTATCTCAACTGCCCGCTTGTCAAATGGCCTTGTCGTTTGTGTGGTAGTCTATCAGGGGATATCTTCGCATTAATACTGGAACGCAAAACCGGAATGCATGATATCTCGTCCTCAAATATCGAGTACAGATCCCCTGGAGTTGTTAGATGCGTGCCGAAAGAGCGCGGAAGGCTCAAAAGTACTGGGTTGCGCTATTCTTCGTCCTGCTCGGCACCTTTGCCGGTGTGTGGCATAACAGGCGCTTAGAAGCGGGTAAGCCCGATTATATTGCTGGCTTATTGCGTGGGATCGTCTCCCTTCCGTCACGCTTTGTTGGCGGCGCAGTCCATGGCTTTGCGCATCGTACCGAGTGGATCACGCGATCGCGCAGGCTTGCAGATGAAAATCAAAAGCTGCGTATCCAGGTTGCTGAACTGCAGGGCGAAAACAACAAGCTTCGGGAAGCGCAGATAAACCTGGACCGGTTGCGCGATGACCTCGGATTTAGAAAACGCTCTGAACACCCAATGCTGGCTGCCGATGTGGTTGCGCTGCGTCCCGATGCAAAATATGACACCTTTATAATTTCACGAGGCAGTAACGATGGGGTAACGGTCGCGAGCGTGGTCGTTACGCGAGATGGACTTGTTGGAAGAGTCATCGAAGTCGAACCCGGCACGTCGGTAGTTCTCATGCTTACGGATCAGAAATCAGGTGTCGGAGGGCGCATACAACGACCTGAATCGCGTGCGGTTGCCGTCTGCGAGGGGGATAACTCCAAAACACTTACCATGGTTGCGCTGCCCAGTGGCTCGGATGTAAAGGTCGGAGACACCGTTGTTACTTCGGGTCTAGGGGGCGTCTATCCAGCAGGAATCCTTATTGGGGCGGTTTGCGAAGTCAGCCTCGATCCATCAACAGGCAGTAAATCCGTGCGTGTTCAACCCCATGTGGCATATGATACGCTTGAGCAGGTGTACGTGGTGGTCCGTTGAACATCAACCCGAAGCATGCAATCCCTCTAATGCTCCTGCTGATACTCGCGGCGGCGCTTCAATGCGTTTTTGCAAACTCCGTCGGGATTCGAGGAGGTAGGCCAGATATCGTATTGACGGTCGCCTTGCTTGCGTCCCAGTTTTTTGGCGCGAATGAAGGCGCCGGTACCGGTTGTTTTGCCGGGATGCTCACCGCTGCATGTGCCTCGCCGCCACCTCATCTGGGTGGATATGGCAGCACCATTGTAAGCAGAACGATAACCTGCTTCGTCATTGGTTGGCTTGAGGAACGAATTTTCCGCGAGAACATCATGATTGCCACTGCGACTGTGGCAGTTGGCACCGTCGCTACGGAACTGCTGTTTTTTGCCTTTGATCCGCACTTTCGCGTTTTCCTCTGGATGCGCGGAGTAGGGCTCGAGGTTGTGTACAATTCTGCCATCGCAGTGCCACTCTATTTTCTCGTTCGGCGCTTACTGAAGCCTGCAAAGGCATCCGCAACAATTTAGTCGATGATCTGGAAACCGTGAACATCTTTCCAATCGACGAACAGGAGATCCGTTTGACCCTCAATGAAGCGCTTTCCGACTATGTGAGTAGGCCAGACCCTGCTCTTCAATGGAGCGTGGTTTCCGACATCGCCCAGGAAGTGTCTGCAGCACAATCTGGGGTAACTCGCGTGGATCTCAATCTTGTCAGCCAGGTATGGCATGGCGCCGAATGGAGACACCGTCTCACCCTCTTCGTACCAGAGACCCCACAATGCCTTAAAACTTGCCTGCTGACGGTGATGGCTGACGGTCCGTGCACACCTCTTATTGAAGAGATCGGCCGCGACTATGCCTCAACGACGGGACGAATTGCAGCCTTTCTCTTCGACGTACCTAATCAACCACTCTTTGGTGGACTGACTGAGGATGCGCTCATCGTTCACACGCTGCTGGAACACCTTGAAACTGGCGACCCCGAATGCATATTGCTGCTGCCGATGGTGAAAAGCGCAGCGGCCGCCATGACAGCAATCGATCAGTACTCGGCTACGCTCCCTGGTCGATCTAAAGATGAAATGGAGTTTGTCGTTTCCGGCGCGAGCAAGCGCGGATGGACTACCTGGCTAATCGGGGCAGTCGACAGCCGGGTAATTGCAATCGCCCCTGTCGTGTTCGACAACCTGAATGTCTTTGAACAGATACCACATCAGCTTGAAGTCTTCCAGGGTTATAGCGAACAGATAAGCGACTATTCCAACGCTGGGCTTACCGAGGGACTGAATACCCCGGAGGGATATGCCCTGGCAAGGATAATCGACCCATATACCTATGTGGAGCGCATCTCGATCCCTAAACTCATAATTAATGGCGCAAACGATCAGTACTGGGCAACCGATGCGATTAATCTTTACTGGGGAGGGCTAGATGGCCCCAAGACAGTTCTCCACGTTCCCAACCAGAGCCATTATATTCAAGACGCAAAACGCTTTAGGTCTGCCATTAAGGAGTTCTTTAATGCGTCGATCTCCGGCACGTTTCTTCCAACGTTAGAACCCAAGTTTTCAGAGACTGCCTCCACCTGTCGCTTTGAACTCCAAGACATGCCGGGACTTAGGCGCGCATCCGTCTGGGTCGCAATATCGGAATCGCGTGACTTTCGAAACTCCAAGTGGCAGCAGATGGAGATGACAAAAGAAGGCCTTGATCAATTTTCCGGCACGGTCCGTAAGAGACGTGCGCTGACAAAGGCCGCCATAGTTGAGGCGGAATTTGATGGCGAGTACGGACCCTACTGGATCTCTGCCCCCGTGCAAATAATTGGCAAACGCAACGAGGAAGCCGCGTGACGTGGGATCACCTCAAGAATGTCTGGCAATCGAATGATGAACCTTTCAACCTTTCGGCTACGCTGAAGTCGGGGCAATGTTTTCGCTGGCAGCGGTCTTCTGATGGCGTTTGGTGGGGCACCGTTGGAGACATGGCTGTCGCCTGCATGCAGCAGGATGGAGATCCCTCAGCTCCGATCTTCTGGCAAACATTTCCTGATCCAGATCGTTTTGACCTGTTTGCCAGTCTGTTTCGCCTGGAAGTGTCTCTGGAATCGCTCTACTCCGAGTGGATCTCAGCCGTGCCAGCCATTCGCTCTGCCGTATCGGCATTTCGTGGCCTTCGAATTATGCGCCAGGATCCTGTTGAGTGCTTCTTCTCGTTTCAATGCGCCAGTTGTAACACCGTGATTAAAATTGAGAGAAGCGTTCGAAAGCTTACCGAACGATATGGGGCCCGTATCAGGCTGCCAATCGAAGGCGGTCCGGAAATCAATCTCAACTCATTTCCCTCGGTTCATTCAATACGTAATGCGGATGAAAGCCTCCTCAGGAGCGATCTGTGGGGATTTCGCGCCCCGCGCATTATTCAGCTCGCAGAGATCCTCGATGCAAGGTCGGAAGACTGGCTAATGAATCTACGGCAGGCGCCATACGAAGAGGCGCACAGGGAGCTTACGCTGCTGCCTGGCATTGGCGCAAAGGTTGCAGATTGCATCTGCCTTTTCTGTCTCGACAAAGATGACGCTGTTCCGATTGATACACACACGAGGCAGGTTGGCGTGCGGCTATTTCATTCGGAATACTCGCAGCGGTCCCTTACCGCAAAAGTCTATAACGATCTGGCGGACAGCTATCGATCCCACTTTGGAGGCTACGCCGGCTGGGCGCAGCAGTACCTGTTTTTCGCGGAATTAAGAGGATCTGCTAGCTTTAGCCAGCGCCAGGAATAATTGTTACGTTGCGCCGCTTACTGCGCATCGCATTAAGTTGCATAGTTCGACGGTGCGCAATTTTAGAAGGTTGCGATTCGTACCGTCTGGTATAATCTACAAATTGTTTAATGGTTCGCTGTTGAACACAACCATAACGCCGTGTGACGATTTTACGAGGGAAGCATTCCAACATGCCACTGTCGATTTACAACACCATGACGCGACGAAAAGAGGAGTTTGTGCCGCTGAGCCCGCCGCTCGCCACCCTCTATTGTTGCGGTCCGACGGTGTACAACTACGCTCACATCGGTAATCTACGCACTTATGTTTTTGAGGATGTGCTCCGGCGCACGCTCCGCTTCTCTGGTTACGAAGTGCGCCATGTCATGAACATAACCGACGTTGGTCATATGACTAGCGATGCCGACGATGGCGATGACAAAATGCAGACTGCGGCAGCCCGGGAAAACAAAACTCCCTGGGAAATCGCGCTGTTTTACGAGGCTGCGTTCTTTAAAGATACAGATCGCCTCAACATTGAGCGGCCAGAGGTCACCCCGCGCGCGACAGGACACGTCGCGGAGATGATCGGAATTATTAAGCGGTTGGAGGAGAACGGGTACACCTACGTCACCTCCGAAGGGGTCTATTTCGACACCTCCCGAGACGACGAATACGGCAAACTCGCACGTCTCCAGCTCGATAAGCAGAGAACGAGCCGAGACGAGGTCGTCTCAGACGAGACGAAGCGCAATCCTTCCGATTTCGTGCTCTGGTTTCTTAACAAGCCGAGCCATATTATGAAGTGGGAAAGCCCATGGGGCACAGGGTACCCGGGCTGGCACATCGAGTGCTCAGCGATGTCGATGAAGTATCTTGGCGATACCTTCGATATTCACTGCGGCGGTGTTGACCATATTCCGGTGCATCACACGAACGAGATCGCGCAGAGTGAGTGCGCCACGCATCACCCGTTTGTAAACTACTGGATGCATGGCGAGTTCCTCCTGATGAACGGTGGAAAGCTATCGAAGTCCAAGCTGACCCAGCAAACCGATGATCAGCGACCCAAGATCAGCACCCTGCAGACATTGATCGATGCCGGCTACGATCCGCTTGCGTACCGTTACTTCTGTTTTCAGGCGCATTACCGGTCGGAGTTGAACTTCTCCCTCGAGGCCATGGATGCTGCAACCTCGGGTCTGCGCCGCGTCTATAGCCTCTCACCGAACTCAGATCCGCTCTCAGGCGACCCAACGGCCTACGCGGCAGCGCGGGAGCGAGTGCTTAACGCGGTCTACGATGACCTTGGAATTCCGCAGGCGGTTGGCCTTTTGAACTCCTATGGCAGCTTCAGTCTATGGTGTGAATTCGACGCTATCCTTGGGCTAGATATCGCTGAGAGAGTGGCCCGGCAGCCAGACGCGATACCGGAGCAGGTTGCGCAGCTAGTTGCAAGCAGAAATGAGGCCCGCAAGGCCAAAGATTGGGCAAAATCGGATCAGATCCGAAATGAGCTAATCGCTCTTGGGTACGAAGTAGGGGATGGTCCAACGGGCACCACCGTGCGTTCCAAAGCCCTGTAGCTTCAGCCCGAAGTGGATTGACCTGGAGGCAGGATACGATGTCGGATTACAACAGGAGAATTGAACTGCTTCAGCGGCAGCTGACGGCAGCAGAAGCCGATTTCGGCCTGCTGGCCGGCACAGACCACATGCAGTACCTAACCGGCTGGAAAGAGGGGGGGCACGAGCGGTTTGTCGGCCTGTTCGTTCCGGCCCATGGTGAGCCAGGGTTTGTGGTGCCAGCGATGAACGCGAGGCAGGCGCAGACCACGCCAGCGGCAGTGAAGGATGTTTCTGGTTGGCAGGATGAGACAGGCTGGCACGTCTCTGCGAAGGACTGGATTCGCCGAGCAGGTATCGGAGCGAACTTCAAGGCGCTAGTCGATGATGAGCTGCTCAGCGTGCATCTCCTTGGCTTGCAGAGCCTCTATCCTGCGGCATCGTTCGCACCGATTGGCGATACGATGGCGGCTCTTCGAGAGATCAAGACAGAGGCCGAACTCGCTGAGATGCAGGCTGCCGCAGACCTGATCGATCAAATCGTAGAAGAGTCTCTGGAGATCCTGACGGAGGGCATGACCGAGTTGGAGCTTCAATCCTGGCTCCTCGATGCCTTTAGCCGATTC
Source organism: uncultured Chthonomonas sp. (assembly GCA_903919615.1). GTDB lineage: Bacteria > Armatimonadota > Chthonomonadetes > Chthonomonadales > Chthonomonadaceae > CAIXIX01. The sequence continues at coordinate 1,543 of CAIXIX010000488.1, read as the reverse complement.
GATACGGCGCCGTCATTCACCCCGCTCTGCTGTTTTGGGGCCAATGGCGCGATGCCGCACCACCATACCGGCACGGCAAAGCTAAAAGCCGGCGACATCGTCATCATCGACTCTGGATGTAAGTCGGCTGGGTATGCATCGGACATCACGCGCACCGTCGCGTTTAAGCATGTTGGCGACGATGAGGCAAATCGCGTCTACGATGTCGTATATCGCGCTCACATTGCAGGGCGCAATCATGCGAAGCCGGGGGTAAGCGGCGAGAGCGTCGACGCTGCAGCACGCGCGGTGATCGAGAATGCAGGATACGGCGAGTTCTTCGTCCATCGCACAGGGCACGGCATCGGACTCTCTACGCACGAGCCGCCTTATATCGTGAAGGGCAATACCGCGCCACTCAAACCTGGAATGTGCTTCTCTGTCGAGCCCGGCATCTACCTTCCTGGGCGCTTCGGCGTGCGCATCGAGAATATCGTAACATGCACCGAGGATGGCTGCCGATCTTTAGATGCTGAGCCATCTCCCACCCTCAGGGTGGTTCACGGCTAAGTTCGCTATAACCAAACTACCCGTTTACCAAATTAGGAGAATCCAATGCCAGACGTCAAGGTAACAATATTCGACAACGGCCCAATCAAGGTTGAGGGACCAATCACGCTTCATGATGAAAACGATCGAGAGATCGAGGTCGCGCCAAACGAGGCGGTCTGGCTATGCCGGTGCGGCGCCTCTAAAGAGAAGCCATACTGTGATGGCACACACGACAAGTGCGGTTTTGCGCATAAGATTTCAGTCTAACTCCTGATATTCGCGGTCTATTTGCGAATCACTGTTGCGAAAGCGACCGTCTTTCGTATATAATGTGTGGGCTTACTGAGAGGAGAACGTTGATGAAGGCCGGTATCCATCCCGATTATAAAGAGGCAACCGTTGTTTGCCAGTGCGGCAACACGTTTAATACACGTTCCACACGTCCCAGCATTCGAGTTGAAATCTGCTCTAACTGCCATCCGTTCTACACGGGTAAGCAGAAGCTGATCGACACCGAAGGACGCGTTGAGAAGTTCCGACAGAAGTACGAGAAGTTTGCACAGAAAAAGTAGAAGTAGTTTCTGCAGCCTCGGAAATGACAAACCGCCTGTTCGTGGGAGATGTAATGTCCTGCGCACCGGCGGTTGTTTTTTTACTTCCACTCACCCCAATGCGTGGCGAAAGTTCGCCCGTCGATAGAGCAGGGATGTAGCAAATGGGAGACAGTCAGATAACCGGCACGCACACAAAACGCGTTATAGCCTCCTCGTCCGCAATATTGCAATATGGCGGGCAGGCGGTGATCGAAGGCGTGATGATGCGAAGCCCGAAGTTCTTCGCAGTCGCATGTCGACGCCCGAACGGCGAAGTCGTGACGCAGCGAGAGGATGTCGACAAGAGCATCATCGGTAAACTGAAGTGGCTCAACTGGCCCTTTGCCAGAGGCACGCTTGCGCTGATTGACGCCATGGTGCTCGGAATAAAGGCGCTGGCCTTTGCCGGCAACGTTCAG
>CAIXIX010000487.1 GCA_903919615.1 uncultured Chthonomonas sp. | reverse complement strand
TGTGGCGCCTGTTGCGATTTATTGCAGTCTGGAGTGCGGATCTCTCATCCTGCAGCAGTGGCCAAATTACTGGATAGTAAAGACGATGTCCGATGCAACTGGGCTTCGAGTGCCGTCCGGGTTAAGTACATAGAGATGTAACACTGTTGGAGTCGCAGTCGCTCGCCGCTCGGTGCCCAGATAGACAGTTAATTGGGTAGCGGAATTCACTACGGTGTCAAGTGCCCCATACTCCTCGCTGACGACCTGGGTCTAATTCCTCTCTCCGCGTCCCGCGACAAATCCCGCACCTGTAACGGTAACCAGAAGTTATGGAAAGGTGGAGTAACGGAGGCCGAAGCGATTGTCCACGTCAATTATGGGAATGATATCAAAATCTGTCGATGTTGGATAATCCGTCGAGTCGTTTCATCTCGATTTCATTTTGCTGCCATATTGTAATCGAGGTAGGCTATTGGCATACGCCGTAAGCTTGAGTCATATTGAGGGGGCTCACCGATGAAAGTACTGCTAATTGAAGACGAGCCAGGTATCGCACGCCTGATTAAGCGCGGGATGGAGGACGCGGGTTATTCCGTTGAGGCCGCGCAGGATGGTGCGACAGGGCTAGAATTGGCGGAAACAAATAACTACTCGATTATTTTGCTCGATCTGATGCTTCCTCATGTTGACGGATGGACCATTTGCGAGGAGCTGCGCCGCCAGCGCAATAGGACGCCAATTCTCATGCTGACCGCGCGCGATACAATTCCCGATAAGATACGAGGTCTCGATACTGGCGCGGACGATTACTTGCCCAAGCCATTCGACTTTCAGGAGCTTCTTGCGCGTGTGCGGGCTCTACTGCGGCGGGATAAAGTCAACAAGGTGCGTGTGATTCGTGTTGCCGATCTCGAAATAGACACGGCCCAGCACAAGGTTACCCGTAATGGCGAAGTCATTGGGCTCAGCCATCGTGAGTACGAGCTGCTCGAGGCTCTTGCGGCCCACGAGAGCCAGGTACTTTCACGCGAGGCGATTCAGGAACGTATCTGGATGAACGAGGAATCGTACTCGAATACCGTAGACGTCTACATTCGGCTCCTCCGAAAGAAGATTGATGCAGGCCATGACATCAAGCTCATTCACACGGTTCACGGAGTTGGCTACACGTTACGATTGCCAGACTCCAGCTCGGAGACAATGGTTTGACCACAAGCGCCCCAACTGGGAACAGGCGTCGTACATTTCGAATGGGCTCAGTCCGAACGCAGATGATTGCCACCAACATGCTGCTGCTGGCGATGCTTCTTGTGACGCTTGGCCTCATTGTTCGATACAGTGTTCGCGAAATGATGCTTCATTCCATCGATACAGAACTTATCAGTCGAGCGAGACGCCCTGGGCCAGACCGGCCTCCTCCCCGTCGCCCGGATGACCATAATGACAATTATGGGAATGGCGCGCCGATGCAGGGAGCAGGCTTCGACCCGAACGATCCAAACTCGGATCCACAGCACAGACCAGGGGATGGCGAACCTCCCGGTCAGGATCCGAATCGAGACCCGGGCAGACCACAAGGGGATGAGGGAACTACCGGCCAAAACCCAACCACGCAGGTACCGGTAACGCAACGTAGATTAGGCGAAGATCGTCGTGCTGCCATAGAGGTGCAGGGCTCTCCTCCACACATGCAGAGCCCCGCCGATGATGGTGGCTATCATCCAGTGCTTCTACATATGGATGGAACCAATGTCGATATCCGCGCCGGCCGCAAAGGAGCGTGGGATATTGCGTCCGTTCAGCAGGTTCAGAAACTGGCCAAGCAAGAGCGGTTAACTCGGGCGGGCGTGTTCGTGATCGGCAATGTGACCCTTGATACTCTGCCGTTTCGCCTAATCACCATGGCACGCACTGATCAGCACCTCGGCAGGGCAATCGCTCAAATTCCTTATCCACTTACGGATGTCTACAGGGCAACAGATCAGCTCGACCGGGCCTTGCTCACTTTAATCCCAATTGGGCTGATCTTTGCAGCAGGCGCCGGATGGTATCTGACAGGGCGTGTTTTGAAACGCGTTGGTACGCTTGCAGCATCTGCGGAGAGTATGGGAACCGGCAACTTAAGTCAGCGGCTGCCCATAATTGGCGACGATGAATTTAGCGATCTCGCAACGACGTTTAACGGGATGCTTAGCCGGCTGGAAACGGTATTCCGGAATCAGGAGCGGCTGCTGGATCAACAAAGGCGTTTTACTGCAGACGCCTCCCATGAGCTCAAGACGCCGCTTACGATAATACGCGGCAACGCCAGCCTTGCCCTTCGAAGCGGTGAAGATTTGGACGAGATGCGGCAATCTATCCAGGAGATCGATGCCGCCGCCAATACCATGTCTCAGCTTGTTCAAGATCTGCTGCTGCTGGCACGGTCGGAGAGCGTCCCAGATAAACGCAAGTGGATAGAGGCGCCATTGATCGAACTTATCGATCAAGCGGTTGCTGGCGCGCGTCGGCCTGGCTCTGCCCCCATAATACTTCGTCTCGACGATCCTGACGTATGCGTCAGCGGCTCAGAAGAGGAGCTCGTACGGCTATTAAAAAACCTGCTTGATAATGCGATTCGTTATACGCCAGTGGAGGGCAGTATCACGGTTACGGCAACTCATCAAGGTGAAAATGTCGTAGTAACGGTGCACGATACGGGAGAAGGAATTGCTCCGGAGCACCTTCCGCATCTGGGTGAGAGGTTCTACAGAATCGATAGCTCGCGGTCGCGTCCAACTGGCGGAACGGGACTCGGGCTCTCGATCTGCAAAGGCATTGTAGAGGCTCACGGCGGCAGCTTACAGTTTAAGAGCGAGCCCGGTGTTGGTACTACCGTAATCGTCACCCTCCCGGTGACTGAGTAAAGGCAGTTTGGGTTTTGTTAGTCTCTGTAAAGCGATCATCTGATGTCCGTGCCGGAAAGACCGACTGGGGTCAGATTGAAATCGGGGCAGTCGACTGCGGAAGGATGTAACTGTTTGTCTCGAAGAAACTTCACGTGCGTGTTGGCGAAGGAATTATTTCTAGCTCCGTCCCAGCGGTCCGCACCCGGAGAATCAGGGCCGGGCCTCGGGGCCAAGCTGAATCCACTTCTCTCCACGTTTGGCACTTATGCCGTTTGCGGATGTCTTGATCGCTGTAAATGGCTGCCCTGGCAGATACTTTCCGGTTGAGTCTGCGAGACGATAGTCGGTTAGCGCACGAATCAGAAAATTGCCGTCTCTTAACTTGTGGATTTCGGCGTACGGACCAAGTAGAACGCCGTGTACGTTTTTTAGGTAGTAGCCTGAGCCTGTTTTCACGGCTGTTACGGGGTCTGACCCATTCACTGGCTTAACCGCAGGGCCGACACGCTCAAACTTGAGTGGCTTCATCGCTCCAGCGAGATCGTGCTCGTACTTAACCGTAAGCACAATGTGGTTATCGTCGGTGAGGCTATATGTCCAGAGCCCTTGTTGATGCGCGCTGTAGTAACCGAGTGACCTACCTAGAGCCACCGCTGAGAAGGCGCCCGAGTCTGTCTTTACCGTGTATGTGTCACCAGACTGATGGGAAATACTGAGGGGCTTGCCTCTTAAGGGACCCGCTATCACACGCCATTCGCCCACGAAGACTGCAGGTTTTTGTGCCTGTACTGAACATCCTAACAACGCGAGCAAGCTTGCGAACAGCACCGTGTGGAATGATTTCGACATGGATAGGTGTCTCCTTGTAAATCCGCGAACAATGATACCGCATTACCCAGTGAGGGGATTAACCACGCCATTGCAGTCACATCATATTTGCTGCGGAAATCGCTGTAGGTCATATTCTCGATGTTGACAAACGCAGACAACATCGACCCGAATCCTCAAATGTGCACGAATCGCGTTTTGAGGAACCTGATATAATTTTCCTCGGTCTAACTTGCATCCATGTTCACCGAAGCGTCGTCATAATATACTGTAATAGGGCACAACGCGTTAGCGACCTAAATTGTCTGAAAATGGCAGAAGTATCTTAACTTGCTGGTGAACGTTATGGCGGAGGAAGTGTATGTTATCAGTTCAGCAGGCGGCACAGTACAACACCGATGGTTTTATCGTGGTTCCTGGTTTGCTGAGTAAGGAAGAGACAGACGTTTTAGCAGAAGTCTCACGACTGGACGCTAAGCTCGCGGGTTTGATGAATGTCCGTCTCGATGCGACAGGTGCAAAAACGACCCTTGCGCTTGACAATGATCTGGGTGACGATATGTTATCTGCAATCGTTAGGAGTAAACGGATCATCGAGTCCGTTTCACAAATCCTGTCCGATGAGCCGTACCATTACCACCACAAAGTTTCTGCGAAACAACCGTTCGAGGGCGGCGCGTGGGAGTGGCACCAGGACTATGGCTACTGGTATAACAACGGATGCCTCTTCCCCAATATGGTCAGCTGTTACATCGCAATCGATCCCGCAACCAAAGAGAATGGGTGTCTGCAAGTATTGAAAGGTTCGCACCTGATCGGGCGCGTGGACCACGGCAAATCCGGTGGCCAAACAGGCGCTGATATGGAGCGAGTTAACGCGGCCCTGCAGCAGCTAGAGCTTGTTTACGCTGAACTGGCTCCTGGCGACGCGGTGTATTTCCACTGTAATACGCTTCATAGGTCAGATCAAAACCGAAGTCCAAATCCGAGATGGGGACTAATCTGCTGTTATAATGCCAGGCATAACAGCCCCTATAAGGACGGTCCACATCCGCGGTACACTCCTCTTGAAGAACTGCCCGACGAGAAGATTATCGATATTGGGAGAAGGCAGTTAGCTGCCTTGACGGGGAAGGCAGTGGATTCTGTCGCCGCAGTGTGAAGACACACTAAACAGCCGCCTATTGCTGCGACAGTGTAACCTCACTCTTTCAATGAGAAAGGAAACCCGGTTGCAGGAAGCCTTCATGGAATTGCAAACGTTTAAATGCGCTGCTCACAGCCGACAGCGTTCTGAGAGGATGTGCCACTTGAGGTGTGTGCGTGTCGCGATGTGTTTGATAGTGCTCTTAGGGACGTGTTCAGGGCTATTTGCCTCTGGCCAGACTGCCGCGGGTCGTCCTGCGGTATTAGCTGGCGAATGGCATGGACGCGTGGTTCTTGCTGGCTTGCAGATGCGGATAGTGCTGAAGTTTGAGAAAAAGGCGGGTGCCGAAGATTACACGGGGACGCTTCAGAATCTGGACCAGGGTGGTGCGCCTGCGCCGATTCAAAAGCTAACGGTAAAGTCCGGAACGATTCATTTTGAAGTCGTGAACGGAGCCATCTCGTGGGATGGCTCTGCGAATCCAACGGGCACAGAACTCGAAGGCAAAATGAAACAGGGCGAGCAAATCGCCGTTCTTAATTTCAACCGCGATCCTTTCGTTCGCCCGCTTCGTCGCCCCCAATTGCCCAAACCGCCCTATCCGTACACGGTTCAAGAAGCCAATTTTCGATGTAAGCGAACCGGCTCCAACATCGGTGGCTTCCTTACTCTGCCCAAGCAGGTTGGCCCGTTCCCTGCGGTCGTGCTCGTCGGAGCAACCCCACTGGTAGATCACGATGAGACCACATCCGGTCACAAACCGTTTCTAATACTTGCGGATTATCTGAGCGAACATGGCATCGCCGTGTTACGCCTGGATGGCAGGGGCAATGGTAAAACAACCGGTCTATATGGCACCGCAACCCCGCTGGACTATAGCTACGATATCGAGGCTGGCATTACCTATCTCAAAACGCGAAAAGACATCATAAAAACTAAGATTGGCCTATTGGGACATGGTACCGGCGGCGCAATTGCGTCGGTCATTGCAATTCGGTCGAAGGATGTCGCATTCATCGTGATGCTCTCTTCTCCTGGAGTTACTGGCGCGCGAAATGCACCACTTCAGATCGAAGCGACACTGCGTGCATCGGGAGAATCGGAGGCTATCGTTTCGGCTTGCAGACGCATGGATGAGAGGCTGTACAAGATCATCACAGCGGAGGACGATCCCGATAAAGCTGCGCCAAAGCTGGATGCCGCGTTCCTTGATGAGCTTAAGAATGCCCCGCCAGACACACAAAAGATGCTTGCCAGGCTCACCTTGCCCGTCACCAGATTGATCAGAAGCCAGTGGGATTTCTTCTTTGCTAAGTACGATCCTGCCCTTGTCCTTCAAAAGGTCAAATGCCCAGTACTGGCGATCACCGGCAGTCGTAACCTGCAGTATCCTATCAGCGCAAACGTGCCTGCAATGTCGGCCGCATTCAAAACGGGCTCAAACACCGACTTTCAACAGAAGACGCTCGAGGGGCTTAACTATATGCTTCAGGAGTGCAAAACCGGTTTGCCTTCCGAGTACGTAAATATAGAGCAGACCCTCTCGCCCACGGTTCTCAAAGAGATTGGCAGCTGGGTTGGAGCTCGGAGGTAAGAGATATCACATGATCGCAGGGAAGAGACAATCTGGCTTCGCAACGTTTGCCGCCATGGCCGTAGTGGCTCTTTCTATGATGTGTACCTTATCCGTGGCAATGGCGCAGACGGGTAGCGGCCCCATCACCAATGCCTCCAACGGCCTCGAGGGTACGTGGCAGGGCACGGTCTCTGATGGCAGGACAGAGCTGAAGGTCATTATTGAACTGAAGCGGTCCGGAACAGATTTCTCCGGTTCGTTTCAGGTGCCCGATCGTAGTGCAGACATTCTGCCAATGTCTACCGTAACCGTTGCAGATCGCAGCCTCAGGTTTACTTTTGATGTTCCCACGGTATGGTGGGAGGGGCGCCTTAATGATGAAGGCACTCGCCTTGAAGGCAAATGGTCAAACGGCGTTTCAACGTTTCCTCTCAACTTCGCAAGAACGGCTGCACCTCCGTCCGTAAAAACCCGCGTTCAGGATCCCAAGAAGCCCTATCCCTACGACGATAAACAGGTGCGTTTTGAAAACAGGGCTGCCCAGATCTCGTTGGCGGGCACGCTCACTTTGCCAAAGACCGCTGGGCCATTTGCTGCAGTTATCTTGATGGGCGGCGCCGGCAGGATTGATCGAGACGGTACACTCTACGGACACCATCCTTTTCTGGTACTTGCCGATAACCTCACTCGCCGCGGAATCGCCGTACTGCGGGTTGATGATCGCGGTGTGGGTGAGAGCGGAGGCAACGCGGAGTCTGCGACGATAGATGACTATGCGAGCGACCTTGAGGCCGCGATTGCCTATTTGAAGACGCGCCCTGATATCGACCGTAAGAGGCTTGGCCTAATCGGTTATGGCGAGGGCGGATGCATCGTTCCAGTTATAACGGCACACTCAAGTTCGCTCGCATTAGCAGTACTGATCGCTGGCGTTGGTGTCGATGGTAAGCATACACTCATTGCCCGTTCGGACCTCGCTGTCAAACCTGTGGGCGCTGTAGAAGAAGAGATTAAGGCTCTGCGTCGCCTGGAGATACGATGCCTTTCCATAATGGGCGGAATTGCAAATCCGGAGGCGGCGACTTCAGCCCTTAGATCAGCGATTGCCACCGAGATTGCCCCAATACCTGCGGGCAGAAGACAGCGGGCCCTGCAGGAAATGGTTGCTATCACTTCCAGCTTCAACACGCCCTGGATGCGCTCGTTTATTGGCTATGACCCTGTTCCGCTGCTGAAACGCACAACCTGTCCCGTGCTGCTGGTACATGGCGACCACGACATGGAGATGGCCGCGGATCTGCATCTCAGTAGCGAAGAGGCGGCGCTCAAGGCATCTGGAAATATGGCGGTTACCAGCGCCACCATTAAGCTCGCAAATCACATGATGCAGCCGTGCAAAACAGGATTGCCAGATGAGTACGAAGCTATTGAACAGACCTTCTCTGCCGATGCGCTTAAGACCATCGGTGAGTGGATAGAGCTTCGCGTAAAATAGCGATTCGTTGTAACTTCCGCGCCCTTATGTTATTCTTACAGCTATCTTAATCACCGGGTCAGGACACAATATGGGCTCTTGCGAGAAGCTGAATGCATTTACGATAGACGCATCTCAGGCAATATTGGGCCTCTGCAGCCTTGTGTCGGCGATCTTAGGTGTCGGCACGGCTGCGAGGGCCCAAAGGCCAACCGCAGCGGCTACAGCATTATTCGAGACTCGAATTCGCCCTGTCCTTCACGATCAATGTATCGATTGCCACGGTCCCACAAGGCAGGCAGGAGGCGTTCGACTCGATTCGCGCGAAGCGATACTGAAAGATGCTGCAGCGCAGAAGATCGTTGCGCCAGGTGATCCCGAAAATTCGGCGCTCATCAATGCGGTCAACTACCGCGGCAAAATACAGATGCCGCCGGCAGGCAAGCTGAATGCTGCAACCATTGCAATGCTCACTGAGTGGGTGCGATCCGGCGCAGTCTGGCCACAGGCACAACAAGCGTCAGCACCCGGAAAATCTACGTTCTGGTCTTTCCAGCCGATTACCACACCCCGGCCCCCACGCGTCAAAAACAGCAGTTGGGTTCAAACACCCATCGATTCCTTTGTGCTGGCCGGGCTGGAAGCGAAAGGCCTCAAGCCCGCCGCACCTGCGGATCGGCGGACGCTTTTGCGACGCGCCACGTACGACCTCACCGGTCTTCCGCCATCTGCTGCTGAAATACAGGCGTTTCTTGCTGACCGCCGATCGGGCGCCTTCGCACGCGTAATCGACCGTCTTCTTGCCTCGCCTGCATATGGAGAGCGCTGGGGCCGACATTGGCTCGACGTTGCGCGATATGCCGACTCGGCCGATGCACGCGGGCTCGGATCAGAGGGCGACATCTCCGAAGCATGGCGCTATCGAGATTGGGTTGTCAATTCCTTAAATGCGGATATGGGTTACGACCGCTTTGTAATGAACCAGGTCGCAGGCGACCTGCTGCCTTCCGAGCAGGAGCCAGGTTCACCGTTAAATGTGCCAGGTACCATTGCTACCGGGATGCTTGCCATTGGTAACTGGGGCAATGGCGATGCTGATAAAGAGAAGCTGGTTACCGACATTGCGGATGATCAGGTTGATGTGATCAGCAGGGGCTTTATGGGGATAACTATGGCCTGTGCTCGCTGCCATGACCATAAGTTTGACCCCCTCACTCAGAAAGACTACTACGGACTTGCTGGAATCTTCTTTAGCAGCCATATACTTCCGCGCCTAACTCCGAAAGGCCAGGGAGAAGTGATGCTGCGCGTTTCGCTTGAAACGCCAGGTTTGAAGGCCCGGCGAGAGAAGGCGGAGGCGGCGGCAAAGTCGGCCGAAGATCACCTTGCTGCCGTTCAGAACAGCGCGTTTCAAGCATTCGCGGATAGCCTAAAACCAAAGACGGCTGCTTACGCAAAGGCCGCGCTCGAGTTGGCGCTCGGCAAAGCGAAAATAGATCCTGACGCATTCGCTACTGAACATGGCCTCTATCCATCCGTTTTTCGAAAGTGGCGCGATACGCTGCGAGGCGGTGCGTACCCATTATTGACAGGTGCAATTAAGGACACGGGAAACCCCGGCGTCTTCTCCTGGCGTGGTAAGCCAGATTGCCCCAACATGTTGATCAACACAAATTCGAAGCCATTAACGATCTCAACGATCACGATGCCTGCGCGATCGGTTGCAGTGCACCCTGGTCCTGCGAACGGGGTCGCGTTAGAGTGGGTCAGTCCAATAAACGGAACGGTGCAGCTAACCGGAAGTGTAGCCGATGCCGATCCGAATGGCGGAGATGGTATTGCCTGGGCAATTGATGACCAGACGGCTGCTGGAACACAAGAGCTATCGTCCGGAGAATTTCCTAACGGCGGAGCGCAGGATTTCTCGAAGGGTAACGGCGCCAATCGATTGAACAGCATCAAGGTTGCCAGCGGCGATCACCTCCAGCTTGTCGTGCTCCCGAAAAAAGATTACTCATTCGACACGACCGTTGTTCGATTGATTATTCACACGGATGGGGCCGGAAAGACGACAGATTGGGACCTCTCGCGTGAGATGATGACCGATCCACTCCGATCGAACCCTCGTGCAGACAGTTACGGAAATCCAGATGTGTGGCGCTTCGCAGACATGGCGGACATCCGCCGTGAGGCAAGAATGCAAGGCCCCGATGGCCAGGCGCTTACTGAGTTTGTTCGAAGTGCATCCGTTCCTGGCGCAGATATCGATGCCGCCGCCAGGATATTTCAACAGCGGTTCAAAGGCGCTCACGCGGGCAGCCCGGATTGGTTAGATAACAAAGAAATTACGCTCTTGCCTGCGTCGGCAAAGAATGAGATCGCCAAGGCAGAGGCAGATTTAGACGCCGCGAAAAAGGCAGTGCCACCAGCGCCAGGTATCGCAAATGCAATTCAGGAAGGCGGCATCCCGGGAAGTCCGACAGAAGGCATCCACGACGTCCATGTGCATATTCGAGGTCGGTACGACAGGCTTGGCGATCTTGTGCCCAGACGGTTTCCGGTTATCATTGCAGGTGATCGCCAGCCGAACATTGGCGCCAACGAGAGCGGCAGACTGCAGCTTGCGAAGTGGCTCGTAAATCCGGATCATCCGCTCACATCTCGGGTGATCGTTAACCGCACGTGGCAGCATCATTTTGGCGAAGGCATCGTGCGGACGCCCAGTAATTTCGGAAAGCTGGGTGAGCGGCCTACGGATCCTGCGCTCCTCGATTGGCTTGCCAGTGTATTCAAGCAGCGGCCAGGTTCAGCGGGAGCATCCGCCTGGGCCTGTGGGTGGTCGTTTAAGAAGCTGCATCGGCTCATCATGCTTTCGAGAGTTTATCAGCAGGCATCCGAAGGTGATCCTTTAACCGTGAAGGTGGATCCGGACAATCGCTTCTGGGGTCATTATAACAGGCAGCGCCTCGAAGCTGAGGCCGTACGAGATACACTGCTTGCTGTTTCTGGGGAGTTGGATCGCACCGTGGGTGGCATGGCGAATCGGGATTTCAATGTGCCAAGGCGCACCCTGTATATTATGACGATCCGCTCCGACCGATCCGGTTACGGACCACTCTTCGATACGGCCGATCCGACCTCGAGCATCGATAAACGTGCTGTTTCGACGGTCGCGCCACAGGCGCTTTTCCTGATGAACAACGCCTTTGTTATTCAGCGAGCGCAGGTTCTAGCCGGACTAGCGTTGAAATCTGGTGGGCCCTTGAATTCAGACCGTGTCGGCTGGCTCTATCATCGGCTTTTTGGAAGACCAGTTACCGCGCGTGAGCTAAAAATTGCGCTTAGTTGCCTGAATAGGTATAGCACTCCTGCTGTCGGCCAGGTATCGCTTATTAGTTCTAGAACTGCTAGCGGTACTGAGACGCGGGACTTTGAGGCAATGAAGGCGTTCTGCTCGATACTCCTCTGCACGAACGAGCTAGTCTATATCGACTAATGTCCTGGCGGAATTACGGTAATGGCGCCGCTTGGTAAGTTCGAGCCTGCAAGCAATGTACGCCCTAGCTTGGTCTCCCCGCGGCGTCGCAGCCACAACGGCGTAGGGCGGAGGCTTGGAGGGTCATGGGCATTTTGGATGACATCTGATGGAAGGAACCTGTAACTCATGAAGCTTCATGATCCGCGACACAACCGAATGTCCGCTGCGTTATCGCGTCGCGAGATGCTCGGCGGTTTCGCAAACGGCTTCGGAATGCTCGGTCTTGCAAGCGTTCTTGCAGAACAAGAGGCTGCTACGGGGCCGGCATTTACTCTTCCTTCACCGGCAGATCCACTGGCGGCCCGCCCTTCAATGTTTCCTGCAAAAGCGAAGCGCGTGATCTTCCTGTTTATGTCTGGCGGCCCGTCTCACGTCGATACGTTCGATCCTAAACCGCGCCTTTCTGCAGATTCGGGCAAACCACTCCCGTTTGCAAGGCCCCATCTTGAGCGCACCAAAACCGGCAACATGCTCGGTAGCCCATTTTCTTTTAAGCGATATGGAAAATGTGGTACCGAAGTGAGCGAGCTCTTTCCGCATGTGGGTTCGTGTGCCGATGACATCGCGGTGATCCGCTCCATGGTTGCCGACAACATCAATCACAACGGCGCCTGTTTGCAGATGAATACCGGGGAACAGGCATTTTCTCGACCATCCATGGGTTCCTGGCTCCTTTACGGGCTTGGCACTGAGAACCGGAATCTGCCTGGATATCTGGTTATTAGCCCAGCGCAGCCTGCCCAGGGCGCACCGCTTTGGAGCTCAAGCTTCCTACCAGCTGCCTATCAGGGCACGCTGGTATCAGATCTGAAGAACCCAATCGTAAACCTTACTAATCCCGGCATTGCACTACCTCGGCAGCGAGACGAGCTCGATGTGCTCCGTCAGCTAAATGAAATGCACCGTGATGCGCGTGCGGAGGATAGTCGCCTGAATGCCCGAATTGCCTCCTTCGAGCTGGCCTTCCGCATGCAGCGCGAAGCGCCGGAGGCGTTCGATGTTGAGCGTGAAACTGAGGCGACAAAGAAACTATATGGAATGGATGATTCCACCACGGCAACTTTCGGCAAGCAGTGCCTGATGGCGAGGCGACTCGTTGAGCGCGGCGTTCGAATGGTTCAGGTGTACCACACGCAGAATGTCAACCGTTCAAGCTGCCAGTTGTGGGACCAGCATGGAAATCTGCGTAACGGCCTTCGTGAGAATTGCGCGGCTACAGACAAGCCGATCGCGGGCCTTCTGCAGGATCTTAAGGCGCGTGGGCTCTTAAAGGACACTCTGGTTATCTGGGGTGGCGAGTTCGGACGTACCCCAACCGCAGAGAGTTCGGATGGCAGGGAGCATCATCCCTTTGGTTTCTCAATGTGGCTCGCAGGTGGCGGAGTTAAGGGCGGTATTGTTCATGGAGCCACCGATGAGTATGGTTGGAATGCGGTTGAGGATAAGGTTCATGTCCACGATCTTCATGCCACTATTCTGCATCTCATGGGAATGGACCACAAGAAATTAAACTATCGTTATGCCGGACGCGACTATCGTCTCACAGACGTTTACGGCAACATTGTGCCTGGATTGCTCGCCTGACGAAGTTTGCCATCTCAAGTCCGATTGAATACCGGAATTATTACCGTTGAAATTACCTGTTTCGCCAGAGTCTGTTCTTACCGTGGCGGCCGTGGGCACTGCCTGTTTCTATGCGATCCGATACGCGCTCTATGCACGAATGTATGGGCAGGTGCAGCCTGCCTTTGCTGCATTGCAGGTTGCAGCCCTAAGTGAGCCGTTCTCAACGGTGCCGGCAGTCGGCATTCCAACACCTCCGGAACCGAGTGTGTATCTGAACAAATTTGTCCGAACAGGTGAGTTTGAGTTCGCTTACATCGTTCATCGATCTACCGATGGTGAGTTTATCCACCATGTAGTAGGTAAAGGCAGCTCGCCCGGCCCACTTTCTGAGGCCATGTTGCTGTGCATGCGAAGACTCGTTCAAGAGTTCGGGCCGGCAGGCCTTGAGCACGAAGTGATGCTGCATGTTGAGGTAGCCCATGCTACTGAAACGCAGCATATCGATTTCGCACTAAAGCCGGATCAACACGCGGCGCTGCTTCGCGCTATTGCAGATTGCCGCGGGGCAGATTGACAAGCCGCCTTCGGTCTGATAATATCTTGCGACTGAATCCGTGTGCAAGTCCCTGAGAAAGGAACAACTTCTCGTGCAGCAAGAATCGAGTTCGAGCACCGAGAGTGCGCGCAAGCAGCGCCCGGCGTTCGTTGCTGCAATATCGGGCCTGCTCGCACCGCTCTCCTTCTTACTTATTCTGTGTGTTTATCTCTCCCTGAGCGTAAAGAATTTCGCTACGTTGGATAACATCAAAGAGATCGTTATCCAGGCTTCGGTAGTGTCGGTATTGGCCTGCGGCCAGACCGCGGTCATTATATCTGGCAACATCGACCTCTCTGTTGGCGCCAATATGTGTATAGCGGGTGTAGTGGCCGCGCTGATGATGCGAGATCATGCCGCTGGAGTCGTGGTTGCCGCTGTAGCTGCTTGTCTGGTTGGGCTTGCTTCCGGCATCGTAACAGGCTGCATCACTGCGATCGGGAAGATTCCTTCGTTCATAGTTACGCTGGGAATGATGGGAGTTCTGTACGGTGGAGCAAGCATTCTGGGCCACTCGCAGAATGTTGGAGGGCTCGCCACTGGTTTCGATTCCTTTGCAACCGGAGAGCTTTTTGGCAGTGCGGATCGTACCGGCATACCATACCCCATTGTAATCATGCTGCTCATTGCCATAGGGGTCAGTCTGCTTCTTACACGCACAACGTGGGGGCGCTCAATTTATGCTCTAGGTGGAAATCGTGAAGCCGCACGTCTATCTGGAATCCAGATTGGCAGATTAACAGGATCCGTGTTTGCGCTGACGGGGTTACTGGCGGGCGTAGCTGCCGTAGTTAATGTCTCAAGGAGCGGCGTAGCGGCGTTGGATGCTGGAACCAGTTACGAGCTATACGCTGTGGCTGCAACGGTTATAGGCGGTACATCGCTTTTTGGTGGGCAGGGTGGAATTCCAGGAACAGTAATTGGCGTCCTTTTGATGTTCACCATTCGCAACGGGTGTGCCCTTCGCGATCTGCCTTCAGCGTATGAACGTGTTATCGTGGGAGCAGTTGTAATTCTTGCTGTACTTTACGATCGCTACGGCCCCGGCAAGAAGCGCGTTCACGCTACCGCGTAGTACACTTGATGTACCCATGGAAGGACATCCTAATTGACCGATAGAACCCTTTATGTAGGAACGGTGGGCGAGGGCCTGTGGCGCAGTAAAGATCTTGGCGAATCCTATGAGCGTCTAAGTAACGGGCTGTTTATTGAGGCAGATGTGCGTGCCATCGTCGTACATCCGTCTGATAGGAAAACATTGTATGCTGGAACGAACTGCGGAATCTACAAGAGCGAGGATGCAGGCCAAAGCTGGCGTCTGTTAAATGCAGGCTTTGGATCGGGCTGGCCCCGAACTACAGACCAAGAGGTTTGGTCACTTGCAATTGTGCCCGAGAAGCCGGATGTCGTGTTTGCCGGAGTGTGCCCTGCAGCAATTTACAGGTCGATCGATGCCGGTGAAACCTGGCGCCTATCAGACACTGGCATAAGGCGTGAATGCGGACCGATAATGTATAGCAGGGTAACTTGCCTGTCGATCGAGCCCGGCGCTGCGGCCGCTATCTGGGCTGGTGTTGAGATCGATGGCATTAGAGTGTCGAACGATCTGGGTGAGACCTGGGAAAGCCGTAGCGAGGGGTTAAGCAGTCTCGATATTCACAGCCTGTTGATACGAGGGCAGTGACACTGAGCTGATCGCCTCGACTAACAACGATCTCAATGGGAGTTGTGACAGCGGAAAGACCTGGTCACCACGAAATATAGGCGCAATTTTCGATTGGCGGTACTGCCGCGGGTCGGCGCACTTGATAGGCGAGGTCGATGTAATTCTGGTTGGGAATGGCAATGGACCACCGGGAGACCGTGGCGCTATCCAGAGATCCATCGATGGCGGCAAAACATGGTCTCGTTGCGAACTGCCATACCCCCCTAACAGTACAGTTTGGGGTTTTTCTGTTACCTCGGAAGCGCCAGGGCTGGTTGCTGCATACACGGTAAGTGGTCAGATCTTTGTAAGTTCAGACTACGGCTCAGCCTGGAGCAAAGCCGGTCGAGAATTTGGCGAGATCCGGTCGTTAGCCATCGCGTAAGCAGCGTTATTGAAGCGAAATAGAACTGAATCCGTTTCATCCATCAAAGGAGACATGTAATGCGAACATATCAGAAGGCAGCCACCGTGCTGCTGGCAGCTTCTGCGGGCCTCAGCCTGTGGGGATGCCCCAAGGAGAAACCAGCAACGACACCAGCCGGTCAGACATCTGGAGCAGGAGCAGGAACTTCTACCAGTGGCGACAAAAAGCTGAGAATCGCGGTTATTCCAAAAGGAACCCAGAACTCATACTGGGTCGCACTCAAGCAAGGCGCCGATGCGGCTGCCGCCGAGGATAAGAGCATCGAGATCATCTGGCAGGGACCCGAGCCAGAGGACAATCCGACTGCCCAGGTGGATGTGTTCAAAACACAGGTTAACAACAAAGTCGATGGCATCGTGCTCGCAGTTATCGACAAAGACTCCATGGTAAACCCGGTTAAGGAGGCCATGGGCAAGGGGATCAAGGTCGTTACTGTCGACTCGGGACTTGCAAAGGACAAAGACAGCTCTGTTTGCTACATCTCTACAGACAATGTAAAGGGTGGAGCGGACGCGGCAGATACACTGGCCAAAGCCATTGGTGAGAAGGGTGATGTAGGAATGCTCTATTTCCAGAAGGGCTCCGCATCCTCGGATGAGCGCGAAAAGGGCTTCGAAGATGAGATTAAGAAGTACCCCAACGTCCATCTCGTACAGAGCCGTGAAGCGCGTGAGGCAACTAAAGCAGCCGACGAAACTATCAACATGCTGACTGCCCACAAAGACATTGTCGGTATCTTTGCTGCGAATGAGCCTAATGGTGTCGGTGTTGCCAACGTGCTGAAGCAACGCAAACTTGTGGGTAAAATCCAGGTCGTTGCATTTGACACGTCCGATCAAGAAGTGCAGGCGCTCAAAGATGGCACCATTCTGGCGCTCATCGTTCAGAACCCATACCAGATGGGTCTCCAGGGTGTCAAGTCTGCAGTAAAAGCAATAAAAGGTCAGGATGTTGGCGCGAAGAGCGTAGACAGCGGTCTTACCGTGGTTACGAAAGACAACCTGAACACGCCCGACGTTCAAAAACTGCTTAACCCCGCCGGCAAGTAGAGTTAACAGCACTGGACACACAACCAATCACGAATAGCTTGCCTGCGGTAGGTAACCTTCCGCAGGCAAATCTTTTTGCCCGCGACACTGTTGGATTACCTTGTTCCAATTTTCAGCATGACAGCATCTTAAATTGCAATAAACGCGCACCTTCCTCATGTCTCCACACAGCGCAGACCCAAAGTGATACAATGCGGATATCTGCCCCCGAAAGGAGACGAACATGCAGGATCGTTCCACTCAAACGGTTGAAGGATTGCACGCTGTCGCAAATCGACGTGAGTTTCTCACTGGCGCCGTTAAGGCGGGGATTGGAGCTGTTGCAGTGGATGCAATCGCAGCGAGCGGCGCAAACGCAGAAACGGCAGCGATGCAGGTTCCACTCGTAAAGGTGGCTGGCGTGACGATACCGCGCATGATCATCGGCTGCAATCAGATTGGCGGATGGAGCCACGGGCAGCCAAATCTTGCGCGTGCAACGACCGACTATTTTACGCTTGATCGCACCGTAGGATTTTACCGAGACTGCGAAAAAAAGGGGCTGGATGTTTGCCACACCTACTGGGACCAGAAGCCGCTCGCCGCACTGAAGCAATTGTGGCAGTCCGGTTCCAAGATGCGACCCTATTTTTTGGGCACATTAGAAAGCAACGGCGGGCTTTCGAAGGATCTGCTCGAATATCACCCTCTTTGGTATATCCATCATGGCAACGTCACCGATGCTCTGTTTCGTGCTGGCAAGCAAGAGCAGGTACACGATTTCTTGAAGAAGGTTCACGATGTGCTTGGGATACCTGCGGGCATCTCGTGCCACAATCCTGACTGCATCAAGTACGCAGAAGACAAAGGGTGGGAGGCGGACTTATATCAAACTAGCCTCTATTACGTTACCCGGCCTCAAGAAGAGATCCGTGCGAAGCTCGGTGCAGTGCCGCTTGGTGAACCCTTTCTGGACGTCGACCGAGACAATATGCTGAACGTAATCCGACAGACTAAGAAGTCATGCCTGGTATTCAAGCTTCTGGCTGCTGGGCGCCTCGCTGGAAGTGACGACTCCGTCGAGGAGGCGTTCCAGTACACTCTCTCGCGAATTAAGAAGAACGATGCCGTGATTGTGGGAATGTGGCCTAAATTCAAGGATGAGCTCACTCAAGATCTTGGATTCGTATGTAAGTATGGACAGGTAACCGGGTAGGGAAGTGAACAGCACACTCCGCGCTATGTCCATCCTCGCTACAATGTTGACAGGCGTGCTGGCGGCTGCAATAGCCGCCAGTCCCGATGCTACCAACGGAGTGCGCATACTCTATCCTCTGCCGGGCAGTAGTTGCCTTGGCGCAGTACGTGTTATAGCCGCAACTCCAAACACGCAGTCCTCCCTCACCGCTGCGCTTGATGGTGTCAGAATTAATCTAATTCGAACGCAGTTTTCTGAAACATGGCAGCTCGCCGGAAAATTAAAACGCGCCACCGAACTTGTGGGCTCGCGACAAAAGGCCAGTATCTGGACTGTGCCATTGAACCTTGCACCCGGCAGACATGTGCTAACTGTTGGCACAGCAAAACTAACGATATTCGGTGGAGCGGCGCCGGCATCTGCTGCCAAGTATAGCGCACCTCTATACAGTCACAAAAGGCTTGCCGTAGACTCGAGTGGGCTCGACTGCGGTGGGTGCCATGAGCTGATTGATGGACGACTGGGAGAGGTGCGTACTCCGTCGGCCTGCGCAACCTGTCACGATGACACCAGTGTGCAGTTAATTCACTCGCATGTTCCTCAGCATTTAAGCCGTTGCGCGCAGTGCCACGATCCCCACGGTGCACCATATCCACATCTGTTAGTAGATATTAAGAAGAGATTGTGCGCGCGCTGCCACGACGCTGGCCATATCAAGTAGAGTAGACCATGGATGGAGAAAATCATTGATCCGCTGCTATCTTAGAACCACGTTGTTTTTCGTGTTGTGCTGCGCGTACGGCTACGCTGGGGCGCAGCCGAGGCGCCATAGTTCCGATGAAGTCCTGGTCGTGTCCAACAGTCGCAGTCCGGCTTCTTTGGCCATCGCGTCCGTGTATGTTCGCGCCCGCCATATCAAATTACGTGCCTCGGTCGACTGCCCAGACTCAGCGCTTTCGTCCCAAGACGAGACGATCTCGTATGATGCGTACGTCAAATCTATCGAGGAGCCAATTCGCACGGCATTAACTGCGCATCCTGGCATAAATTTCATTGTGCTAACGAAGGGAATTCCCATTCGGATAATCGGGGCACCTAGCGGCAGTTGTGATGAGAACAGCAAGGAACCGGAAGCGACGAGAGGACATCCCTCGGTGGATAGCATGCTTTCCGCACTTGATTATGGTAAGCTGCCAGGTTCGATAAAACTGACTATCACCGGTAGTGGCGCCACAGGATCCGGTTGGATGAATCGATACTGGGGAAAGACAGAGCCGTTCTCGCACAAAAAGTTCGGCGGCTACCTGGTAACGCGGTTTGATGCTTACACAACTTCAGACTGTATTGCGCTGGTAAACCGCTCGCTCCAGGCGGAAAAGACCCCGATACATAGGTTGAGTGAAGAGAGTGTGTTGTTGGACGTTCAGCCTGCCTTTGGGCTCAAGCCATCGGTAGATCAGCCTGCATCATTGCCGCCGATAGAGATTAAGCGAGAGTCGGACTACAGTGAGTTTAATCAGGACATGATCCATGCCGCGTCTATTCTGAAACCGAGCGGTATTCCGGTTGAACTCGACTTATCGGAAACCTTTGTGGGTGACAGAACTGGCTTGCTCGGGTACTTTTCGTGGGGCAGCAACGACGCAAAATACTCGAGAGACGCGTACGAATCGCTTCAGTTTGCCCCTGGCTCTATTTCAGATACGGCGGTATCTACGAGTGGACGGACCTTTTTGCCGACCGAGGGTGGGCAATCTCTCCTTGCAGACTTAATTGCGCATGGATTGACCTGTGGCAAAGGTTATTCAGACGAGCCCTTGCTGCAGGCAATAGCCTCGCCGACGATCACTCTTCAGCGCTATACAGCTGGTTTTACCATGGCAGAAAGCTTGTACAGCGCATCACATTTTGTGGGATGGGAAGACGTGGTTATTGGCGATCCACTATGCGCTCCGTTTTTGAAGCATTAGCCCCTTTTTCTTAAAATACGCCGCACTTCTCAAGGCACGAAACGAGAACAGCCTCCCTCGTTCGGGTGCCACCCGAACGTGAGAAGCCGTTCACATTGCTACGGTTTGTCGTTCGCATAGCGGCTGAAATCTACTCGAAGTAGACTGGTTTGCCGGTTTCAGCGGAGGTGTAGATTGCTTCCAGAATCTGGGAGACAACGAGAGCCTGACCAGGAAGAACCACAGGATCGGTGTTATTGACGATTGCATCGATCCAGAGCCGCGCTTCGCGATCCGCGTCGCTCTCCGTTTTGCCCTCATAGAAGGCTGCGCCGCCAGCGTTAAGATCAATCTTGGTCTCGTACAGTCGGCTGAAGTTTTCACCGTTAAACCGAAGGCCGCCAATCATATCGGCGCCGCCTTCAGTGCCGCACAGCGTAGTCTTGGCTTCGTCTACCTGAAGCGTATTGAGTGCCCAGCTGGCCTCGAGTGTAATCGTTGCGCCGTTCTCCATGGTGATGAAGCCGAAGGCAGAATCCTCGACCGTGAACTTCTTCGGATCCCATGGTCCCCATGCGTTTGCTGCGTTCTCCTTCTGGCTGAGTTTGTGGTAGACGGTACCTACAACCAGCTTGGGTTTGTAGTTATCCATCAGCCATAGGGTAAGGTCGAGAGCGTGCGTACCAATGTCGATCAATGGACCGCCGCCCTGTTTCTCCTCATCCAGGAATACGCCCCAGGTCGGAACAGCGCGCCTACGAATGGCATGTGCCTTCGCGTAGTAGATCTCGCCGAGATCGCCACGTACAACCGATTGTTTCAGGTACTGGCTGTCTGGGCGATGGCGGCTCTGATAACCTACGGTTAGCTTCTTACCGGTCTTTACTGAAGCCTCATACATCTTCTTGGCGTCGTCAGCGCGCTTCGCCATCGGCTTTTCGGACATGACATGTTTGCCTGCCTCGAGCGCGGCAACGCTGATGGCAGCATGCGAATCGTTTGGAGTACAGACATGGACGACATCGATGGATGTATCCTTTAGAAGCTTCTCGTAGTCTGTATAGACTTTGGCGCCTTTGGCGCCGTACTCTGCTGCAGCCTTTTCCGCTTTTTCCTCAATGATATCGCAAAACGACACCAGCTCAATGTTGTCAAGACGCGAAAGGCTGGGCATGTGTTTGCCGTTCGCAATACCGCCGCAACCGACGATAGCAATTCGCAGTTTGTCTGCCATTTTAATCGGGATCTCCTTTGAGTGGATAGTACAAATACCCCCTAAATTATACTCACTTCACCTGCTTTTGTGGCGGTAATAATCTCGCTCGAATGGAAGCAAATGGCCTCGATGTTGGGCTGACAGGTGTGTTCGCGAAGCAGAATGCAAAATAAAAAGTCGTCCCCTTGAACCCGAAGGTCAAGGGGACGACCCATCATTTTCGCATCAGATTTCGACGTTTAAACGTCTACTGTTGTGCGTGACTGGCCTTTACCTTGGCGTAATCACCGCTCAGCAGGGTTGCCGTCTGCTGTCGTGACAACACTGGTCCTACCTCTCGGGAGACGCCTAGCGCATCCAGACCTGTGTTGGATTGTGCAATCAGGTACTGAGTGTAGGCATAGTTGTGTACACCGTAGCTACGGTCCAGCACGATGAAGTAGTAGTTGTGTCTCGCTCGCTTGATCTCAATCGGAACCAACGTCTGAGTTGGGAACTTCGATGTCGAGGCGAGATTACTGGAGTAATCCCAGACGCTCGGATCCTTCGCTGTATTCCAACTCTGAGCAAGCGCCCAGTTCTGCATCCTATTACGGAGAGCAACAAGAGAGTTCTGAACA
This sequence comes from uncultured Chthonomonas sp., assembly GCA_903919615.1. Taxonomy (GTDB): domain Bacteria; phylum Armatimonadota; class Chthonomonadetes; order Chthonomonadales; family Chthonomonadaceae; genus CAIXIX01. The sequence goes on along the minus strand of CAIXIX010000487.1, from coordinate 1,258 downwards.
GAGCTCTGAAGCGCATTCTCTCGCGAAGCAGCATCTGCCGATGTATGGCATGGAGTACAGCTAACATCAGTGCTTGCCGTGAACGTATGGCGAACCGTTCCGTTCACTGTCGGCATATGGCAGGTTACGCACTGATCCGGCGCATTGACATGCGAACTGGTGCGCGTTCCGGGTGCCGCAGTGCCCGTGGCGTAGATAGTTCCGTTGGTAGTTGTAATACCTTCGGCGCCACCATTGCCATTGAGCATGTTGTACTCGGGACCTTCATGCGTTGCCGGGCGCGATGTGCTCTTAGTCAAACCAGCGTCCGACGGGTCGCCGCCGCGGTTGTTGTGACACTCGCCGCAGATGTGGTTGATTGTAGTGTACTGGGCCGGTGTAGCGCCTGCTGGGTCGCTCGTAAGGTCCGTGCTCGATGTCTTCGCGCGGAGATACATCTGCTCGCCTGCAGAATCCAGGTTTGCCGTGTTCTGGTGTGGGTCGTGGCAGCCTGCGCAGGAGATCGTGTGCATGGTTCCAACCGCATCCGCATTGATCTGCGTAGTGGTTAATGCCGCAATCGCAGTATCGATCGCCGCAGGAGTCTGCGGTGGGTTCTGCGCTAACGGAGCCTCGATCTCGAGCGTATGGAATGCGTCGGCATGGCAGCGCAAACAGGTGGTGCTTCCGCCTGTTGCTGGCACTTCTGAAGTGACAATCTGCGCATGAACAGACACATTGAAGTCACCCACGATATCTGCATGGCACTGCCCGCAGACCTTGACATCCAGCGACGCGGGGCCACGAAGAATATTCGTCAATCCGCCTTTCGCTGCGACGTGAACCGAGCCTGGGCCGTGGCACGCTTCACAATCCACCGATGCTTTCGAGTGCGCCGTCAGAGCCTGGGTGGTACAGTTGGCTGCATGGCAGGGTTTACAGGCCGCGGCGCCAACGGGTGTTGCCGATTTCTGTGCTGCCGGTAAAATTGCCTTGAACTGTAACGCCGTTGTGAGCGCAGCAACTTGTGGATGGTTAGGACCGCCGCCACCACAGCCCGCGGCCACGAGAACGCCGGCAAACAATACGGCGCCCGCGCACGTGAGCATCAAACCGTTCCTTTTTAGCATTTGCTTTCCGCCTTTCTAAAGTTTGAGGCTTCAGGATCGTGTCTTTTTACACGATGTATACGCTAACTGCGGTCCGACATTGTCAAAACGCATCTAGCGAGCAGCGCCTCAAATTGAGGCCATTGAAGTACTGAACATTGCAAAGTAGA
>CAIXIX010000486.1 GCA_903919615.1 uncultured Chthonomonas sp. | reverse complement strand
GCGCCGCCTGCCACCACCCGCACCACCACCAGCTGCAGGATCGCCGCCAATTGGGTTGCCATCATCATCAAATTGTGCTCGGCCGAGCTTTACTACGGTTGAAGCGATTTTTGGGTCTGCGCCGTGCGCAATCAGGAATCGGATTACATCGCCTCGGTCGCGCGCTGCAGCGTACATCAGTGCGGTTTGTCCGTGGGCGGTGTCTGCTGCATTGATTTTCGCGCCATGATCTAGCAGTGCGCGCACCGTGTCTACCGATCCGGAGGCTGCTGCTGCCATCAGCGGAGTTGCTCCGTTCGCAGTCTGAACGTTCGCGTCCGCGCCACGTTTCAAGAGGGCACGCACAATCTCGTCGTTTCCATTTTGAGCAGCGGTAAACAGAGGCGAGATATTACCGATCCGTGAGACCGGGCCAGGCGCGGCGCCGGAAGCAAGGAGAAGCCTAGTTAGCGATATATCTCCGTTGAGCGCAGCCCAGTGGAGGGCGGTAGTTCCGTCCGGAAGTGGTTGGTTGATGTCCCTTTTCTCTTGGATCAGCGCGCGCACTTGATCCACCCTATCTAGCTTTGCAGCTTCTGCGACGGCAGTATCGGATGCCGATGCGGAAATGGCTGTCGCAGTTACCGCCGCAAATCCAAGAGTCAGCACGTTTAAGTTGAAGTACTTCATCAGATGCTCACCTCTCCAGTGCTATCGCCGACCTTCGCGATATCAACATCTAATCTGTGGAGTGTGCTCAACAGCAAGTTAGCTGTAGGCGTGCCCTCAGAGCACCGAATATGGCGGTTTCCAGCGATTTTACCGTTCGCCTTGCCTGCCAAAAATACGGGAATACGTTTGTGCTCGTGGACATGAGAGTCGCCCATTGGGCTTCCGTAGAGAACCAGAGAGTGGTCCAGGAGGTTTCCATCACCATCCGGTGTACTCTTAAGCCGATCAATGAAGTAGGCAACCTTGCTTACGTGGTAAGCGTTAAGTTTTGCAAACTCTTCGATCTTGGTCGGGTTCTCGCCATGATGCGATAGTCCGTGGAATGGTGATTTGACGCCACTGGCCGGGTACACTCGCGAACTTACGTCCCTGCCCAACTTGAAGGATGAGACGCGCGTGACATCGGTCATAAACGCAAGCACCTGAAGATCGAACATGAGTTTCACATGGTCTTCAAAGGTATCTGGAACGCCAATTGGGGTCTCTGTAACGGTTTGTGCGGCATTTGAGGCGTTAAATCGTTCGATTTTCTGTATTCGCCGTTCCACTTCACGTACATCGTCGAGATACTCGGCAAGCCGAGCGCGATCGTTAGCCGGCAGCGTATTCCTTAGCCGGTTGGTTTCCTGCAGCACCATGTCCAGAACACTGCGGTCGGCTGCTCGCCTCGCTGCGCGTTCTGCAGGCGCGGATCCATCGCCGAACAGCTGCTCGAAGACGGTCCGAGGATTTCGCTCCATCGGCAGCGGGGTAGTCGGGTTCGCCCAGCTAATAGTGTTTGCGTACACACAGCTGTATCCGAATCCGCACGCACCAGAGAGAGATCCTACGTCCTCGATGCAGAGCTGAATGGAGGGAAGCGGAGTATCCTGGCCAACTCGGGCCGCATAGATTTGATCGATCGAAGGGCCAGCGTGTATATCGGAACCTTCAGTCATTCTTGGATGCGACGCGGTAAGAAAAACTGCAGACGAACGCGTGTGATCTGCGCCCTCTTCGGCGGGAGAGAGCGACATAGCATTGTGGAGATCGGTATCGCTAACGATTGTAATATAGTCACGGTACGGTTCTAGCGACTTGAGTGACGTAGTAAACTCGAACTGTGATCCCGTTTTGGCCGGTGACCAGTAGTTCTTAGCGCGGCCCGTCGGGCAGCTTCCTGCCGCTCCGTGTACCATTTCGATTGCAGCGAAGCGAGTTTTCGGGACTGCAGCCGAACCTTTGGCAGCCGTCTGTGCGCCGACCATGGATTCCAGGAAAGGCAGCGCGATCGCCGCTCCCGCACCTTGAAGCAGCGTCCGCCGCGATAGCTGTCTCTTAGTTATGTACATGTTTAGTTTCTCCGTTATTCTGCAGGCTTGCGAGTCGTTGGGTTGCTTTTGAACCGTGTGGCTTCAATGGCGTGCTGTCGAGGCGCAACTGGAAAGGGCGGCTCTCAACGATTCCAATAATAAAGGATGAGAGGCGCAGCTCGCGGCTGGCTGCACTTCGTTTGATCGTGCGGATCGATGGCATATCGTAGTATTCGGTTCCACGGCCGAGTGCATAGGTGAGCAGCCTTTGGGTAAAGGCTGTTAAGAACGCGTCGGAATGGTGCAGGATTGCGTTGCGAAGGCTGATTGGGTCATTGACCTTAGTACCATCTACAAGGCGGCCACCAGTGTCGACGGGATATCCATTGTCTTTCCCTCGCCAAGCTCCCGTCGCATCGAAGTTTTCGAGGGCAAGACCTACCGGGTCCATGATGGTGTGGCATCCAGCGCAAGTAGGGTTCTTTCTGTGCTCTTCTAGCCGCTCCCGAACGGTTCTCGGCGTAATTCCTTGCCCAATTTCGACCAACGGTGGCACTGCCGACGGTGGCGTCGGTGGGGGCGCGCCGAGCAGGTTGTCTAGTACCCATTTACCGCGCAAAACCGGCGAGGTTCTATTCGCGAAAGATGTTACGGTCAACACACTCGCCTGGCCGAGGATCCCGCGGCGGTTCTCATCATTCAGCGTAACTTTCCGGAAGGCATCTCCTGCAACATTGGGAATGTGATAGTGATGCGCAAGCTGCTCATTGACGAAGGTATAGTTCGCGGTCAGAAGTTCCGTCGCAGGTCTATCGTGGCGAATCAGATAGTCGAAGAAGAGTTCCGTCTCTTTGCGCATTGCAGTCAGCAAATTCTGGTTGGCATTGGGGAATGTGAACAGATCGGGTTGGATGTCCTTCAGGTTTCTAAGATGTAGCCACTGCCCGGCAAAGTTTGCAGAGAGCGCCTGAGAGCGCGGATCCGCCAGCATGCGACGGACTTCGCTCTCCAGCACTGCCTGATCGTGAAGGCGATTTGCGGCAGCCAGGTCCAGTAATCTAGCGTCCGGCAGGCTGCTCCAGAGGAAGTAGGAGATACGCGTTGCCAGTTCAAGATCCGAAATTCGGTATGGCTGATCGGACGCGACTGAAGATGGCGCTCTTTCAAATCGGAAGATAAACTGCGGGTTTGCCAGGATAAATTGCAGGCCAAGCCGGATGCCCTCTTCATATCCGCCCTTTTCGCTACCTTTACGATAGAGTGAGAGCAGCTCATCAACGTCTGCCGTTGTAGGCGGTCGTCGGTATGCCTGGCGTGCGAGCGCACTGAGCACTGTTTTCGCAGCGGCAACCTCATCATCGGGGCCATCTGGCCTGCGAATTAGAATTCTACGACGTGCAGGTGTCAAAGAGACGCCAGTGGGGTGGAAAGGTCCCATGATGCCGACATCCTTAAGATGCGGTAATCCGGTGAGGCCTTGTGTTCTGCCCAGAAAGAGATCGCCAAGAGTGTGATCAAATGGCTGCACGAAATCTTCGACTGGGCCATCCGCTTTTTGAAGGAATGCGACACTCACGAAGTGAGGACCAGCCTTAACCTTGGTGGGCGAAGTGCGCAGCACGTCCTCGCCTTTCATTCGAGGATTGATGTCGAACAACCCAACGCGCTCGCCATCGATTGCGACCTCGAGCTGTTCACCCTTTGAGTTAAGGCCAAAGAGAAAGGTGTTCGTCGTGAAATAGAGCGCGGAGGTGAAGATGTACTCGCCGTCTGCAGGGAAGTAGTGCGTTACTACTAATCCTCCGCGCGTGCCAATGGGGGCTCCTTCGGTGTGGCCAAGCTGAGACTGGGTGGACGCGACGTGATAGAACTCTTCCGATGGGGCTGCGGCAGGTTCGCCGAGCGCTGTGCGAGAAATCTTGCCTGCAGCTCGAACGTAACCAGCGAGTAGGGTCGGGGACACGTTAAGGACTTCCGACATATTATCGAAGCCGTGGCTTGCATCGTCTGGAGGTAACAGAGTTGAGGCATCGACTTGAATGCTGAGCAGGTCACGGACCGAATTCGAATACTCAATTCTATTAAGACGGTGGAGAGACGGGTGCCCCGGATTGGGATGTCTCGCGGCCGCAAGATCGATTTCCCCCGTCAAATCGTCAATGACAAAGGAAATTGTCTTCGCATCTGGTCGTGGGCTGCCAGCCGGAGGCATCATGCCCGCGTTCAACTTGAGGATAACCTTCTCCCATTCCTTTGCATCCCTGTCTGGATGCGCTGAGTCGAGCTTTGCGAAGGTGAATCCTCCACTCGCCTTGCCATGGCCATGGCAGCTAGTGCAGTAGCTGTTGACGATACGGTCGACGGAAACAGTATGCGTGGGAGGCGCTCCTCGTTTTATCGGGGCGCCCAGCGTAGCGGCAGTAATAAGCAGCGGCGCAGTACCTGCGAATAAGGCCATACGTGCCAGAGAGCCATGCGAAGCCTGAGTTGATCTTGTTCTGTTGTTGGAATGGTTTTTGGGGTCTGTCATCACTCTTCACCTGGATCGGGTTCTCCTACAATGAGGGAGGCAAGTATTGCCTGCTTGGCTCGAATAAAATCTGGATGGCTGCGATTACGGGGCCTGGGAAGCTCGATCTTATGGTCAAGGGTAATCGCTCCATCCGTTAGCGATATCACCCTGTCGCCTAACGCCGCAGCCTCTTCGGCATCGTGCGTCACAAGCAGCATTGAGAACTGCTGCTCCTTCCACACCTTTTCAATCAACTGCTGCATCTCGAGGCGCGTCAACGCATCTAGTGCGCCAAGCGGTTCATCCAGCAGCAGCAGATTTGGCGAGCTCGCAAGCGCTCGTGCGAGCGCTACTCTCTGCTTCTGCCCACCGCTCAACACCGAAGGCCATTCGTCACCACGGTTTTGAAGCCCAACCTGTTCTAAAGCGAGAATCGCGCGGTCTCGTTCCACTGGCTTTAAGTTGAGGGCGACATTGTCGCGCACGCGCTTCCAGGGCAGCAGTCTGGCATCCTGGAACATGACGCGTACGTTACCTCGGCCCTCGGATCCGCGGCTCGAAGTAACCGTTCCTCGATCTGGCTTTTCGAGACCAGCGATAATTCGGAGCAGCGTGCTCTTGCCGCAGCCGCTCTTTCCCACTATCGCAACGGCTTCACCGTACTGCAACTGCAGATCGACACCACGAAGAACCTCTCGTCCGCTATAGCTTTTGTGCAGCCCTGCGACATTCAACAGAGCGGCTTCTGCAGTACCCAAATTTCAATTCCTTCCGTGCCGTGTCCCGACTGCGGGGCTCTAACCTCGTGAGCTGTAGGCCGGGTTCCAGGGCAACAGCTTTCGTTCCAGAAGTCGTGCAATTGCATCTGCCAGCTTGCCTAAGAGTGCATAAACGATCGTGCCGACGAGAACAATGTCTGTGCGCATGAACTCTCGTGCCTGTGCTGTCATCGTTCCAATTCCTGCTTCTGCCGCAAGCGTTTCCGCGACAATCAGGGTCACCCACATCGTGCCAAGCGCAAGGCGAAGGCCGTTCAAAATCGATGGCAGTGCCGCCGGCAGGATTATCTGGGTAAAAATGCCGCCACGGTTAAGGCCATAGACGGACCCCATCTCCACAAGGCCCTTGTCAACGCTTCGAATACCATGGTGTGTGTTCAGGTAGAGCGGAAAGAACACCGCAGCGCTGATCATGAATATTCGAGCCTCTTCGCCAATACCGAACCACACAATCACGAGTGGCAAGAGCGCCAGATTAGGTACGGTCCTAAACATCTGGATGGAGCTATCAAACACCAAATGCGCAGTTGTCGAGAGCCCCGTAATAAAACCGAGCGTAAACCCCAGCCCGCCTCCAATCAGCAGGCCCGAAAATGCCCTGGCTGCACTTACGGCTAGATCACGGGGCAGTTCTCCTGATCTAGTTAGGGCAATGGCAGAGTTGGCGACAGTAATTGGCGATGGCAGGATACGCTGCGGGACATGTCCAGTAACTGTGACCGCGAACCATACTGTGACTGCTGCAACCGGAACTATCCACGGAAATAAGGTTTGTCTCAGGCTCCCCAATCGGGTAACAGTCATCTTAAATCGACCTGCCCCACCTTGATCGCGCCTGGCGCATTAACCTGAAATGCCGCGTACTCTTGGGGTGTCAGCAGCCCTTTCCGCACATCTACTCGACTTGGTAGCAGACCAATTCTGAGAAACTCGTCAGCCACTTTTTGCTCGGCGTTAATCACTTCGTCAGTAAGCGGACCAGCCTCCAACACTTTGAGTTGAGGCGCATGCAGTCTGCGTACGGTCGTCTCTAGTGCAACGGGATCTAAACCTGCCTGTGGTGCGATCAATTTGGACGCTTCTGTCGGGTTAAGCTCTGCCCAGCGTGCGTTGCCTTCCGCCTCAGATAGCAACGCCTGCAGCCACCTGGGATGCTTTCGAGCAAAATCCCTTCTGGAGACGTAGAACCCGCCTGCTGTGACAATGCCCTTGCCACCTGCAACAGTTCTTACCGCAAGCTGCTTTTGCTCGATCGCGAGGTAGGGATCCCAGATGGTCCAGGCATCTACTGATCCCGTCTCAAATGCGGCACGCGCGTCTGCGGGGGCGAGATAAACTGGATGAATGCTCTGATAGGGCACATTTGCATGTTCGAGGACCTGCACAAGCAGGTTGTGCGACCCCGATCCTTTTTGGACGGCGATGCGCTTACCTGTTAGGTCCGATGCCTGATGGATGCTTGAATTCCCTGGAACTATGATTGCGCGCGATTCTCCACTGTTATCCGGAGCGGAATTCGCGACGAAAGCGATATCGCTGCCACTCGCGAGCGCAAAAATGACAGGCGCGTCGCCTGTCCAACCTGCATCAATGTCACCAGCGGATATGCCCTCCAAAATTTGTGGGCCAGCGGGGAAACTCACCCAGTCGACCTGTACATTTTCGGAGTGAAGCCGTCTCTCTAACCCACCACGAAGTCGCTGAAGGTTGAGGATTCCGCTCTTCTGGTAGCCAATCCGAAAGTGGGCGGACGCTTTGCAGCTGAGATCTGCTTTTCGTGTGTGGTTTTGGCGCAGCGCCAACGTTGCGACGCCTGCAATAACCACGACAGATGCGGCTGTGGCTGCGAACCGTACTGATCCACGGTTAAAGCGAGACTTTGCGAACGGTGATTTCATTGAACGATATTCCTGGCTGCCCGTAGAGGGCAGAAGTTGCGCGCGGCGATCGTTCGCCGAGCTATAGCGAGAGACTTCGATCTGCGCCGCTCGTAAGCGGGGAGGTGCTCACAAGCGGGCAGATGGGATGTTAGCTAAACCGATTGCTTAGTTTTCGTTAAACCACCCGGAAGCGTTCGGGAACTGAGATCTCGAGTAGACGATCCCGTTTCCACTTAATTTCGGCGTTACATCCGTTGGAGCATAGGCGCCTGATGGGTTCAACGGAACCTTGAGGTAGTTCGGGTTTGGCGCGACAAAATGCTTAACGTGGCCATCGGAGAATGCATATTGAGATCCACCTGAGTGGCGAGCTCTGGAGACGACGTAAGACATGTTTGCATCAAACAGCTGAACATTCGTGTATGGCGGATCGCCTGCAATTTCGCCATCATGCTGCTGTGTGTCGTTGCCATCGGTGTAGTATCGAATTCCTTCACCTTCGGCAAAGAGTACTGTCTGGCTAGCATACTGGACCTGTGCAAGCGTAGCGGATGAACCGGCTAACGGGAAGCTTCCTAACGCAGCAAGGAGAAGTCGGTTGGCTGCGTAGCTGCTGTTTGGCCGGGACTGTGCCGCTGTACCCAGATCGGTCACTTTGAAGTCGGGGCAGACGAAGACGCTCAGAGGATCGCCAATGATAGTGCCCTTTGGAACGTTTGCCTTGACATACGGGTCGATAAGGTTCGCCCATCCTGTGTTGCCGCTTACGCCAGCAGGGCTGGTCTCGTTCGCTGGAGAAAAAGTCTCGTCGTAGTCCTGTACATACATCAACTCACCGAGCCCGATCTCTTTCAGGTTGGAGGTGCAGGTTGCCTGCCGTGCTTTTTCTCGTGCCTGAGCGAAGACTGGGAAGAGGATTGCAGCAAGAATCGCGATAATTGCGATAACAACAAGGAGTTCGATGAGAGTAAACGCTCGTCTGATTTTCATGGTTTTCCTGTAGGCTCTTGTGGTGAGTGCCGGGGTGAGAGAACCGGCTTTGGTTAGCTCGAAGATGCGTGCGCTGATCGTTTGCGCCCACCGACAAAACAACGAGAGGCTTCGCAGCATTACTGCTGCGAAGCCTCTCGTTTTCGAGTCGGCACAATCAAATGTTGAAATCGAAATCAAAAGTGCAGAAAGGCCATGTTCTGCAATGGTAAATCATTCTGTTTCTCTCAACCGTCCAAACGCGATCAGGAGGCCATAAGCGCCTTTGCAGGTGTTATGGCCTCCAGTTAACTGGTTGGCCTAATCAGCTATTTCGCGTTTCGTCAGTTCGCCTGTTCGTCCGATTTCGTTTCATCGACGCCGGGCAATTTCTCATCGCAAACCGCTTACGTACTAATATCGTCCGTCAGTGTCTGTTCAGAGGAGAAAGTGTACTAAATTGATCACCTTAGTACGACACGAGTATACAACGGGTCTTTTAGGTTTGTCAAGGTGTAATAATGCGATTTTTATGCCTTTGAACACAAAATAAGAATCGACACATGCATGTATTACGCACACTTTTGTATTCTAGGAGATCAGTAAAAGTGGCAAACCTTCCCTGCGTCACAGTATGAACTTGAGGCTGTGTAAAAATTACAGCAAACTGCAGTCCGGTAACGCACTCATCTACACTCAGCGCCAACAGGATATCGCTGCCAGAATATATAATAATAAGGCGCAATGCAACACTGTTAATTGAGGAGAATCCATATATGAAACCAACTGCAATGTATGCAGTGGCGGCGGCTTTAACGCTGGGAGTTATGTTCATGACAACGGAGTCGGCAGAGGCTGCCGCTAAGCAAGGCGTGGTTAAGTCCAGCTTTGGGAAAACTACGGATGGCGTCGAAGTAGATCTTTACACGCTGACCAACAAGCATGGCCTTGTCGCCAAAATCACCAACTACGGGGCTATTCTGACCGAACTGCACGTGCCAGATCGTACGGGCAAACTTGGCAACGTAGTGCTGGGATTTGATAACCTCGAAGGCTACCTGAAGGGGCATCCCTATTTTGGATCCACGGTTGGACGCGTCGCCAACAGAATCGCCAAGGGCAAATTCACCCTCGACGGTAAAGAGTACACACTTGCAGTAAACAACGGGCCAAACAGTCTGCACGGCGGGCTGAAAGGCTTCGATAAGCAGGTTTGGAAGGCAGCTATTACGAAGAGCGCAGACGGTCCATCCGTAAGCTTCAAATACCATAGCCCCGATGGCGAAGAGGGTTATCCGGGCGCAGTCGACACAACAGTTGAGTACACGCTTACAAACAAGAACTCAATCAAAATCGAGTACACAGCAAAAGCCACCAAAGATACTCCGATTAACCTGACTAATCACACCTACTTTAACCTGAGCGGCAGCGGCGATGTTCTTCGCTACGAGATGCAGCTCAATGCCGATCAGTACACTCCCGTTGACGATACTCTCATTCCGACTGGGGAGATTGCGCCGGTCAAGGGAACGCCACTCGACTTCACGTTTGCTCATCCAATCGGCGAGCACATTAAGGAGCTAGGCGGCGATCCAAACGGATACGATCATAATTTTGTGATCAATGGTGGCGGCAAGGCCCTCACATTTACTGCGCGCGCTTACGATCCTAACTCCGGCCGCACTGTTGAGATGTCAACAACCGAACCTGGCGTTCAGTTCTATACTGGCAATTTCCTTGATGGAACGATTACCGGTTTCGGCGGGTTTACGTATCTGATTCATGATGCGTTCTGCCTTGAAGCGCAGCACTACCCGGATAGCATCAACCACAAGAACTTCCCAACAAGTGTCCTTAAGCCGGGACAGACCTATCATCAGCACACTGAGTACACTTTCAGTGTGAAGTAATTTATGCCGCTTTGATGCGCCGGGCATCTTTCCCGCAAGGGGTGCCCGGCGCTCCTCCTTTTCGAAATGTCGACCGGTTTAATCTGAACCTATGAGTAATTCCCCCATCGTGCATGTTATCGATTCGCACACCGGTGGTGAGCCGACCCGCGTTGTAGTCTCGGGTGGACCCGACCTTGGGAGTGGGCCACTCTTAGATCGTTTACAGACATTCCGAAACAGTTACGACAGTTTTCGCTCTGCAGTGACGAACGAACCTCGGGGTTCCGATGTTCTCGTTGGAGCTCTACTCACGAAGCCCGTTGATCCTGCATGCGCTGCTGGCATTGTCTTTTTTAACAATGCAGGTTACCTCGGGATGTGCGGACATGGCGCCATAGGTGTTGTTACGACGCTCGCATATCTGGGCCGTATTGCGCCGGGAGTTCACCGGCTGGAAACTCCTGTTGGCACGGTCCAGGCGACGCTTCACTCTGATGGTGAGGTATCGATCCGTAACGTGCCTGCGTATCGGCTTGCTGCAAACGTATCAGTAATTGTATCCGGCATTGGCGTTATCGTTGGGGATATCGCGTGGGGTGGCAACTGGTTTTACTTGATCTACGAGCATGGTCAGACCATCGACTTAGAAAGCGTCGAAACCCTAACGCACTATACATCTTCGGTGATGGACGCACTTGAGCAGAACGGAATAACCGGAGTGGATGGAGCTCGAATTGACCACATCGAGCTCTTTGTTCCCTCCAGTCTTGAGGGCGTCGACAGCAAAAATTTCGTTTTGTGCCCGGGCGGGGCATACGACCGCTCGCCTTGCGGCACAGGCACAAGCGCGAAGCTCGCATGCCTGTATGCGGACGGGAAACTTGCTCCTGGCCAGTTGTATCGCCAGGCTGGCATCCTTGATACCGTCTTTACGGGTTCAGTTGAGATTGACGACAATTTACTTATCCCTACGATCAAAGGAAAGGCATTTGTTAATGCCGATATCAACCTCATTCTGAACCCACAAGATCCGTTCTGCAACGGGATAAGAAGGGTCTCGTACTAGGATGTCAGCAAGTCGATCTGTAATTGTTGTCGGCGCTGGTGTTGTTGGATTATGCTCCGCCTACTATTCGGCGCTCTCGGGAATGACGGTGACGATCCTCGAACGTGGTGCGCCAGATCATGACAGTTGCTCTCTTGGTAACGCCGGCATGGTTGTGCCGAGCCACTTTGTGCCGCTGGCGGCTCCCGGCATGGTTGCGTACGGGATGCGCGCAATGCTGCATCCCGAGAGCCCATTCTATGTTCGACCGAGGCTTACCGCCGAGCTGATTCGCTGGGGGCTGCTATTTCAACGATCGGCAACAGCAGCTCATGTAGCAAGAACCTCGCCTGCTCTTGCTGCGCTCCACATGGCAAGCCGAGAATGTTATGAGCAGTTTGCCGACCTATTTAGCAACGATTTCGGCCTTGTAAAGCGCGGGCTTTTAATGCTCTGCAAGCACGAGAAGACCCTGGAGGAGGAGGCGGAACTCGTCCCAAAGGCGGCAGCTATGGGGATGCCTGCCGAGATCTTAACGCCTCGCCAGACTTCTGAGCTAGATCCCACCATAACGATGGATGTTGCAGGTTCCGTCTACTTCCCGATGGATTGCCATTTCGATCCTGCGCGATTTGTGTCGCTGCTCATATCAGAAGTTCAACGCCTGGGTGTTAAGATTGAGTGGAACGCTGAAACAGTCGGCTGGCGACTGGACGATACGGGCAAAATCGGCGGGGTTGTGACGAAGCGCGAGGTGTTTTCTGCGGATGAATATGTTCTGTCCGCCGGCTCCTGGTCACCGACCGTCGCTTCGGATCTTGCCCTCGATATTCCGCTTCAGGCTGGTAAGGGGTACAGCATCACTGTCGGCGCCCCCATGCAGCAGCCTCAGCTTTGCTCCATCCTCACGGAGGCAAGAGTTGCCGTCACTCCTATGGGCTCATCTCTGCGATTTGCGGGAACCATGGAGATTACTGGTCTGGACGAGTCGATCAGCAGATCACGTGTAAACGGAATTCTGAAATCTATTCCCGAGTACTTTCCCGCATTTGCCCGGGAAGATTACTCCAGCCTGCCGGTATGGCGCGGATTGCGGCCCTGCTCGCCGGATGGCCTGCCCTATGTTGGCCGTGCGGCTCGGTACTGCAATCTTACTGTCGCAACGGGGCACGCGATGATGGGCATGAGCCTGGCTCCAATCACAGGCAAGATCGTTGCCGGAATTCTCGGAGCCGAAAACCCAAGCCTCGATATCAGCCTGTTGCGTGTCGATAGGTTCGCCAGGTAACGCACCTTCTGTTCTGCCCATACCACATATAAGGAGCATCGCGTGAGGCTGTCTTCACTTCTATTCGTAATTCTATCTGCTCTCTCCTGTGGGCTCACTGCTCACGCGAGTGACGACTATCCGCTTGGACCCGACTCTCAGATCAAATTGGGCGTACCACAGGGCGATGTGATGCATTCTGTGTGGAAGAGCAAGATATATCCCGGTACGGAACGGGATTACTGGGTCTACGTGCCAAAGCAGTACGATGCTTCGAAACCGACCTGCGTGATGGTGTTTCAAGATGGCGGCGGATTTCAGTCTCGGGACGGGCAGTTCAGGGTGCCAGTCGTCTTCGATAACCTGATTTCTGCCGGGCAGATGCCAGTCACCATAGCGATCATGATCAATCCTGGCGTTTCGCCGGCAGCTGGCCCCAACGCGCTGCCTCGCTATAATCGCAGCCACGAGTATGATGCTGTAACCGACACGTATGCTCGATTTCTTAATGAAGAGATTTTGCCGGAAGTCGGCAAGAAGTTAAATCTAACCAAGGATGCGGCAGGACGCGCTGTGTGCGGCGCTAGCTCTGGCGGCATCTGTTCCTTCACTGCGGCCTGGGAGCGCCCTGACCTCTTTAGCAAAGTGATTAGTTTCGTGGGATCCTTTACAGACCTGCAAGGAGGAAACACGTTTGCTTCCCAAATTAGAAAGTATGAGCCGCGACCCATTCGCGTTCTGTTGCAGGATGGTACTGCGGATCAGGATATCTACTCAGGCGTATGGTTTCTCGGTAATACGGACGTTGCCCAGGCTCTGCGGTTTGCCGGATACGATTACAAGTTTGTGACAGGTGATGGCGGCCACAACGGGAAACAGGGTGGCGCCATATTGCCGGATGCAATGCGCTGGATCTGGCGCGACTACCCGGCGCCTGTCGTAAGGCCCGTGAACAATCGTCAGCCAGTTATGGAGGTCGTACAGCCGGGAGAGGGTTGGGCCGGGATAGGAGAGGTTGGCACAGAAGCCGCTGGCGTTGCAGCATCGAAGAGCGGCGATGTCTACACGTCCGATGCCCATTCAGGGGAGATCTCACGGGTCGCACCAGGAAGCAAAGAGGTCCTCGCTATTGTGCCAGGCGCTGGAGCGATTGCATTTGGGCCAGATGAAAAGCTCTATGTATCGCAGATGGCAAAGAAACGGATCGCAATTCTCAATACTGCAGGAAAGCAGATAGGCGGTATTGTCGGCATTGCGGCATATGGTCTGGTTGCCTCCAACAGCGGCGTGCTCTATGTAACGGATGCGAAAAGCGGTAAAGTCTGGGCCATCACGGCAAACGGCAAGCGAACACTGGTCGACGCTGCGATCCCCGCCGCGAGCGGCGTCACACTTACTCCAGATCAGACACTGCTGCACGTCACACAATCAGCTCCTGGCAAGTACGGATACTCGTATCGTATCCTATCGGGAGGCCAGATTGTAGATAAGCAGGATTTCTTTGACCTGCGTATCCATTACGGTGACTCTGAGAGCGCCGCGGCAGGGATGGCAACGGATCATCAGGGACGACTCTATGTCACATCGAACACCGGAATTCAGATCCTCGACCAGGCGGGTCGTATCATTGGTATCCTCGAGAACCCCGAGCGCCGGCCTACGACCGCGATCACCTTTGGCGGCGCAGATCTGGATACTCTCTATGTCATCGCAGGCGGTAAGGTATTCAAACGCAAGACAAAAGTAAAGGGAATGCTGCCCTTCCAGCCAGCGATCCAGCCTCCGGGTCCGCGTCTTTAGCCTGACAGAGAGTAGAACTATGAACCTGATGCTGATGTTTGCGCTAATCGCGATTGCTCCAACCGCGATCGCCCAGGATGCCGAACAACCCGGTAGGACGATTCAATTTAGCGGCCTCGAATGGAAGGTGAAACGCAGTGATGGCGTCGCTGGCCCGGGGCCAAATCTCTTCTCCGACTCGGCTGATAACGTCTTTTTGGACTCACAAGGCAGGCTGCATCTGCGCATCACGCACGACGCGATGGGGTGGCATTGTGCAGAGGTGATCTTGAAAAAATCTCCAGGATATGGGGAGTATTGTTTCGAAGTCGACAGCAGCCCTGAACTTGATCCTCAGGTGATCCTCGGCATGTTCACCTGGCACGATTCAGACGCCTCGTTCCATAATAGGGAGATCGATATCGAGCTCAGTCGATGGACGCAGCCTGAAAACCTGAATGCCCAGTTCGTCGTCCAGCCTTACGAGACGAAAGGTAACATCGATCGATTTGATATGCCAAAATCCCTCAATGAGCTGACTTACCAGTTTGTATGGCGACATGACAGGGTAGATTTCGATGCCTGGAAGAGATCAAAATCGGCGGAAAAATCACACAAGTCGCTCCATCATTGGAGCTGTGCAAGCGCAGATGTCCCACCCGCAGGAGGCGAAAGCCTGCACATTAACCTCTGGTTATTCCGTGGTAAGTCGCCAACAAATGGCCAGTCAGTCGAGATGATCCTTCGACACTTTTCGTACCGGGCAAACTGAGCGGGACCGTACCCGCAGATAGGGAGAGCTCACGATGCGATATGATATCCGATTTGTGCCGGCTTTTCTTTTCGTGATTATCTTCAATGCACTTGCGGGCTGCCAGCGGCCAGCCGCTCAGCAGTCAACTCCGTCCATGTCGCTCACCGACGCCAGAAAGTCGTTCAAGACGAAACTATTGGTTTCCGAGACTTCCAATGAGCCTCTTGAAACGCCGCCAGTGTCCATGTTCCGGATGACCAAGTACTCATCGCCCGTGGGGTCTCTCTATGCCTATATCACCCCGGATCCACAAGACGGTAAGAGACATCCTGCAATAATCTGGATCACAGGAGGGGATTGCAACTCCATTGGCGATGTATGGCACGAAGGCCCAGCCGATAACGAGCAGACAGCTTCGGCGTACCGCAAAGCTGGTATTGTGCTCATGTTCCCGTCGTTACGCGGAGGTTCACAGAACCCGGGGCACAAAGAGGGATTTCTTGGCGAGGTCGACGACGTTATTGGAGCAGCAATTTTCCTTCGGAGCCAAAAATACGTAGATCCTTCACGGATCTATCTCGGAGGTCACAGCACAGGCGGTACTTTAGCCATGTTAGTTGCTGAAAGTACCGATCGGTTTCGAGCCGTCTTTTCCTTCGGACCAGTTGGAGACGTCGCAACGTATGGCGCGGATTCCGGGTTTGTGCCGGTCAATTTGAACAATACAGATGAGGTGCGTCTCAGGTCTCCCGGCTACTGGATGGCATCGATAAAAAAGCCAACATGGGTTATGGAAGGGGCAAAACAGGGCAACATACAGTCTTTGAGGTTGATGAGAGATGCCTGTAAGAATCCGCAGGCACATTTCCTTGAGATACGGGGGGCGACGCACTTTAGTACGCTTGCGCCAACGAATGCACTCATCGCTCGGAAAATTCTTGATGACACAGGCAGCGATTGTAATATTAGTTTTACTGAAGATGAGCTCGACCAAAACTATCGAGACTACGCACGGTAGTTCGTGGCTACAGATTCGAACGGTCCGTTAACCGTGCAGCAGCCTGATTACGCAGGATTCCGAGTTTAGAATGGCTAACTTTGCCATGCGGACGAAGCAATACCTAGCTCAAGTTGAGGGCGAACGTCCGTTGTAGAGAGAGGTTTCTGGTGGAGACCGCACGGAAATGTGTGTTTCTGGGCAGCGTGTTCGGGTTTCTCTCGGTGGCTCTTGGCGCCTTTGGGGCTCACGCCCTTAAGTCGGTACTTGACGCCAATCAGATGCATGCCGTGTATGAGACCGCCGTACAGTATCAGATGGCCCACGCCCTGGCGCTTCTGTTGCTCGGAGCGCTTGCTGACCGAGCGATAACCGCCAGCACTGCCAATCGAGTATGTATGCTCTTCACTTTCGGCATCATCGTTTTCTCCGGCAGCCTTTATGTCCTTTCTATCAGTAATATCAAAATTCTTGGCGCCATAACTCCGTTTGGAGGACTCGCTTTCATGGTTGGTTGGGTTATGCTGGCATTGGGAGTGCGATCCGGAGAAACGCAATGATACCGATCGTCGATACCCACCAGCATCTCTGGGATTTATCTCTGTTTCACCTTCCCTGGCTAAGTGGAGGTGGCAAGCTGGCTGAAGACCATACCATGAAACGTTATGTCGCAGAAGCTGTCGGCCTTAACATCGGCGCGAGCATCTATATGGAGGTCGATGTCGACCCGAGCCAGCACTCTGCCGAAGCCGACTACGTGATTGATCTCTGTGCATCGGATGACAATCCGATGGCTGCTGCCACGATAGGCGGCCGTCCCTCATCACCAGGATTTGCAGAGTATGTCGAAAAGTACGCTTGCAGCCCTTACGTAAAAGGGGTTCGTCAGGTCCTGCACAATGGAATGCCAACGTCTGAGTTCTTAAGCGGGGCCTTCGTTGATGGGGTTAGGATAGCAGGGCAGCATGGACTGCATTTTGATCTGTGTTTACAGCCGGAGGATATCGCTGCGGGCGCAGAACTGGCGGATCGGTGCCAGAATACGCAATTTGTGCTCGATCATTGCGGCAACGGCAACCCGCAATCGGCCGACCTTTCCGGGTGGAAATCAGCGATTACGGACATGGCCAGACGCGAAAACGTGATCTGTAAGATCAGCGGGATCGTTGTATTTGCGCGGCCGGAGATCTGGACTCCTGCCGATCTGGAACCCATCATCACACACTGCGCGGAGGCATTCGGCCCGGACCGCATCATTTTCGGTAGCGATTGGCCGGTCTGTACGCTTAAGTCGACGTATAGCCGTTGGGTCACTGCATTACTGAGTATTATCTCCGGCTGGAGTGAGACAGAGCGGCGAAAACTGCTGAATCAGAATGCTATTCGATTTTACCGCCTCCCACAAAACCTTCTGTGACGTGTTGTTTGCCAATGGAGCCTGGATACTTGCATAACGCTTCTCGAATATCTCCACACTGCGCCAAAGCGGTATCGCGGTGGTTACTGCTCTTGTTTGCGCTTGTTTTTGGTGTAAACGTGCGACCTGTGAACGCTGACGAGCCGATACGCCTCGTTGTTTGGGGACTTGAATCAGGCGAAGAGACCAAGGGACAGGATGCAAAGATTGCCGAGTTCGAGCGACGACATCCGAACATAAAGGTTATGGCGCTCTCCATGGGCGCCGGCGCAATGAATCCCCAGAAACTGATGACTGCGATCGTTGGCGGCGTTCCGCCTGATCTCGCTCGTCAGGACCGATTTACCGTAGGAGACTGGGCCAGCCGCGGCGCCTTTATGCCGCTAAATGGTCTGCTTGCGGAAGATGCTCGAACTGGCGGCCCACTGGCGATCAAACAGGAAGATTACGTTCAGGCAACCTGGGCAGAGACACAGTATCGTGGCAATACATATGCGATCCCGATGGATACAGACGACCGTGTTCTTTATTACAACCGCGCCCTCTTTCGAGAGGTCGGTCTGGATCCAGACAAACCGCCACAGACCTGGGATGAATTAATCGCGGACGCGAAAAAGCTAACAGTGCGTGGTCCGGGCGGGTCCTACGAACGCATCGGTTTTGTGCCAATCTACGGTCAGGGCTGGCTCTATCTATGGTCCTGGCAGCAGGATGGGGAGTTTCTGACACCGGATGGCCGTAACTGCACCCTGAACAATCCGGGGACCGCGAAGTCGCTTCATGCAATGGTGGACTGGTACGATGCCCTTGGCGGTATCGATGCCGTCAATACATTCGCTGGCGGCTTTACCGGGCAGGATCAAGACCCGTTCATGACAGGCAAGCTGGCCATGAAGGTGGATGGTGACGGATTCG
The DNA here is from genome assembly GCA_903919615.1 of uncultured Chthonomonas sp. Lineage (GTDB taxonomy): Bacteria > Armatimonadota > Chthonomonadetes > Chthonomonadales > Chthonomonadaceae > CAIXIX01. The sequence goes on along the minus strand of CAIXIX010000486.1, from coordinate 2,471 downwards.
TGGGAGCGATCGCGAGATATCACCCTGAAATCGATTTTGGCGTCGCACCAGCGCCTGTCCCATCCGCGCGACTTCGGCATGAAGGTCAGTTTCAGAAGGATAAGACGTGGGTAACCTGGTCTGGCGGCTTTGCGTGGGCCATACCTCAGGGTTCCCACCATTATAAAGAAGCCTGGCAGTTTATCCAGTGGATGAACTGTCCGAAAGCAAACCTCATTGCCTCGAAGGCTCAAGCGGCCTATGCAAAAGAAAAGGGACGAATGTTCGTCCCTACACTGAACGCAAACAACAAGGCTACTCAGGCTGTTTTTGACGAATACATCCCTACACTTCCGCCACGGTATCAGACCGCTATGAAGGTCGCGCTCGATCTGCTTCCCAGCACTCAGTTTCGTCCCGTGACCTTTGTTGGTCAGCGCCTGTGGGATGAGCATGTGCGCGCAGTAGAGCAGGCCGTAAGGCATACGAAAACGCCAGAAGCCGCGCTTGCCTATGGCCAGACTCAAGTTCAGATCGAACTTGACAAGGTGTACAATCGAGACTCCCATCCACTTTTGCCGTCGAGCGCCGTTTCTGGAGTGGCTGCGGTGATTGCGTTGATCGCAGTGCTGATCATTTGCTTTCAGTTGTCTCAGTGGATGAAAAGCAAGAGCAAGGCCGCACGCGCCGAAGCCCGTGCTGGCTTTATGTTCGTTACACCATGGATGTTTGGTTTTCTCGTGTTCACATTCGGCCCGATTATTGCCTCCTTCATCCTGAGTTTTTGCGATTACGATGTGCTTCACCCGGCACGGTGGGCAGGGATCAGTAACTACGTATCTCTGGCTACTCTCGATCGTGCCTTCATTCTGAAATCGATATACAATGCGCTCGTCCTTGCGATGATCGGTATTCCTTTAGGAATGATGACCAGTCTATCGATGGCGATGCTTTTGAACACAAAGGTACGTGGACTGCAGTACTACCGCACCGCGTTTTATATGCCGAGCATCGTACCTGTGGTCGCAACTACCGTTCTCTGGGCCTGGATCCTGAACGGCGACCCCTCACGAGGTCTCCTAAATGCAGTCTGGAAGGTAACGTTAACCTCCTGGTTCCACTGGGCGCCACCTGGCTGGCTCTCCGTACCTCTGTGGGCAAAGCCCAGCTTAAACTTGATCGGCCTGTGGGGTGCAGGCGGAGGAATGATTCTATGGTTGGCAGGGCTGCAGTCTATTCCAACGACACTCTATGAGGCAGCATCTCTGGATGGCGCATCGCGTCGGCAGCAGTTTATGCATGTAACCCTGCCGATGATCTCTCCCTATATCTTTTTCAACCTGATTATGGGAACGATCGGCGCCCTGCAGACCTTTGAGACGGCGTATATATTGGGTAATACAGCAGGTGGACAGACCACCGGCCCGGACGACAGTTTGCTAGTCCCAGTTGTCTACCTCTTTAACAACGCGTTCCAATACTTTAAGATGGGCTACGCTAGCGCGCTCGCGTGGATCCTCTTTATCATCATTCTTGGGTTGACGATAGGGCAGCTAAAGATGGCGCCGCGCTGGGTTCACTACGAGTCAGATAACAAATAGACTCGTCGATGGACTGCAGATTTCAAGACGACAGGTTTCCAAATACAGGATTCAGATACGATCTATGAACTTAATCTCGTGGTTAGTGCTAGTAGCAGGTGCGTACGGAGCGCTGTCGCTCTGGGTAGCGCATGTGATGCGTGCGTTCCGGTTTCAGCAGAAGAACCTTGCAGGCCTTCTGCTTGCGACGCCCGTACTCCTGGTGATCATTACAGGATTCCTTGCAGCCTCGTTCCGAACCCTCCTGTTTGAACTGCTTTTTGCAGCAATCACACTTGGGTTATCGAAGGCGCTGGCGCCAAAGTTTGCGCTCATCCCGCAAAAGGAGACACGGCCGGCATTTTTGCATCTAGTGTTAATGTCAGGCTCTGCCCTATTTCTGGTTCCCTTTGTCTGGATGGTCATTACTTCGGTGAAGGAAGACAGCCAGATGTCTAAATTCCCTCCGGAGTGGATACCAACGCAACAGGTCAAAGTCGTGCGCAATGGCAAGCCGCAGGGGTTGGTGAAGATTACCGAAGCTGGAAAGACGCGCACCGCTGCCGTAACCGAGTCGCTAACGGATGGATCGATGCAGATTGAGATGCTCGATGCGCCTGGTGAATTTCGAAAAGTTACACGGGCCGATGTGGTTCAGGTGAGGCAGTTCGATCCGGTATGGAAAAACTATCCCGACGCCCTGAAGTTCCTGCCGAAAGACGCGAACTACGGACTGGTTAATCTGCAGAACACGCTCATTATCGCGCTGATGTCGGTGATCGGGACGGTGCTCTCGTCTAGCCTGGTGGCATACAGCTTTTCAAGGCTTCGATGGCCCGGGCGCGATTGGCTATTTGGCCTGGTGCTTGCGACGATGATGCTGCCGGACGCGGTTACAATGATGCCGCGCTT
>CAIXIX010000485.1 GCA_903919615.1 uncultured Chthonomonas sp. | reverse complement strand
CGTACGAATTAGTGGTTGTGAGGGAGCAGCCTGCGGGAACGTGCACCGCAGGCTGTGATGAAGGGTATTTGATTTACGGGTAATGGCCCGAGGCGGAACTCACAGTGACGCCGGCGCCTCCCAATATAGAGGTCGCAAATCCGGCTGAGTTATTGCTGTTGCCACCGCTCACCGATGAATACGATCCTGTTGCGTAATTGCTTGTGCCGCCGGCAACGACTGAGTAGTAGTTGCTGGCAGAACTCGCATAGCCTCCAGAAACAGTTGCCGAGTTGCCAGACGCCGTGTTACCCGCACCCCCGCCAACAAAAGAGTAGGATGCGGATGCAGTATTGCCATTTCCTCCTGCTACCGAAGCGTACGCACCAGAAGCGGTATTCGTATTGCCGCCAGCGACGACAGCGCCGTTGCCGCTTGCTGTGTTCTTAGTGCCACCTCCTACCCAGGAGAGTTGTGCGGTTGCTTGGTTATAATATCCGCCAGAAATGGTAGCATAACCGGCTTGCACGATGTTGTCATAGCCGAATACAACGCCGCCATAGGCACTGTAGGAGTTGCCGTCACCCACAATTAAGTTGTGGCTTCCTGTTCTGAAATCACCACCTGGCCGGCCAACTGCGTTATAGCCGATGATCAGGTTGCCAAGTCCGGTCAGCGCTGCGCCATTGTCGTTCGTGTGCCCTGATCCATCCTGAAGCCACACATTACATCCAGTCAGGAATGTTGCTGGAAATCCGTTCATGTCGGTGCCAGTCGTTATGAACTGGGTGGCCGTCTGGAGAGCGGTAATGTTCGTTACATTCGTAGTATTTGAGGTTTGGAGCGCGGTTATCGCAGTTTCGTCTGTCGTAAGTTGAGTGTTGATTGCAGCCAACGTGGCGGTAATCCCACCCAGGGAAGTGTTGATGTCGCTAACACTGTTGTTGATTGTGGTAATTGAGGTTACCGCTGTGTCTAGCGGTACGACAGCATACGATGCTGCTGCAGTGTTCCCATTTCCTCCAAGTACGATGGAGTTAGCGCCGTTTGTGATATTGCCGGCGCCTCCCGCAATAGCCGACGAGGATGCGTTGGTTTGGTTTCCGTAGCCACCTGTAATAGAGCTTGCTACTCCTGCCGCTACATTGTTCTCGCCGCCACCGACATAGCTTGAACTGGCTGAAGCAACATTAGCGTATCCACCGCTGATAGCGGAGGACCCGCCACTCGCAGTATTCGAGTTGCCACCTGTTATTGATGCTCCAGGGCCGCTAGCTGTGTTCTGCCCGCCGCCTCCTACGTACGTAGAGTTTGCAGAGGCCACATTCTGGTATCCTCCGCCGATATTTGCGTACGCACCGCTCGCAACGTTGCCGAAGCCACCTTCTACACAGGCGAATGTATTGGCGATTGTGTTGTCGCTGCCAGCAACGATGCCGCCATAACTTGAGAAGGAGTTTTGAGCACCCAGGACAAGATTGTGACTGCCGGTTCGGACGTCCGTGTTGGGAGTGTCGTTTCGCAACTCATCGTAACCAATGAATATATTGCCTAGTCCATTCGCCGACGCAGTCTTACCGACACCGTTATTTACTACAAGGTTGGCGCCCGAGATTGTCATTGTCGTGCCGTTCGTAGACACGAACTGCAAAGTGTTCTGTAAGGCCGTGATCTGCGCCTGAAGCTGACCTGCAGTCTGTGAGATGGCGATTGGCCGTGTGGCAAAGAACGCGCCGCAAGCGAGGGTAATCAGCAGCAATCCGGCTGTCGCCTTTTGCCGCTGTTCGGCGTGAACGAGCCGACTTTCAGATTGAAACGCTTGAAGTTCAGATTGCTCAATACGCTGCAACAAAGCAACATATTCATTGGTGTGATATTGCGTAGGTAATACCATCTCCTGTGCCGCACGTGGATCCTTAGTTTCGCACGGGTAAGTGTCGATCCATGTTAGGCGGTTAGTTTCGCTCCCACAATAGTCCAGTCTATTATGGTAGAGGAGCGTTGCAGATTATGTGCCACTAGGCATCTGTCGAGCAATAAGTTATATAAAACATATTATTAAGCAATTCTATTTCAATGTTTCGACTTAGCCTCAAGGGGAATTTCAAACTTCGTTCCATGTGCAATTGGCGTGCCCATACTGCTGCCCTTATCCATATTGGGTCCACCGTGATGCCGCTTACAGTACGAACAGTTCTTACAGGGTGACGGGAAATCCCCATAGGTATCCTACCCTGGCTGAAGAGCATGCGCGCGCGTTGACTGTCAGGGCCATTGTAGTGCTCCATTACAGTGCCAGTATGTAAATTTCCATACTGCGCGACATTCTGGTATATGAGGCAGCGGGCGAGCCTGGCATTAGAGTTAATGATCAGCGCACGCCATAGGAAGTAGCAGGGCCACTCGTAGATTGCGGTTCCTTCGCTCTTTCGGCGATCCTGCCACTTGTCCGACCTTGGCAGCCAGTAATCCTGTAGCCTTATCAATTGCACATACATGATAGTCTAGATTTCCTGCTTCGATATCGCGTGCCATATCCGATGTGATCAGCGTGGAGTTGGTACTATGGATGGTGAAGATTCGCTGTTTATGTGCGGCTTCAATAATGTATTCTGATCGTTTCCAATCCAGTAAAGGCTCGCTTTGCCCAAATATCTGGCACTGGTACAGATAGTCGCCAACCTCGTTGAAGATTTTATCGATGATCTCAAGCGGGAGGCGGCCACCGTCTTTTGTACGCGCAGTCGGAAAGACTTGACGATCACAGAGTGGGCAATCCAGGTTACAGTAGTAGAGCGGCTCGATGTTCATAATATATGGCGCAGAAGGTACGTCAGGCTTCCTTCGTCTGTAGGCTAGTTCTGTTCTAACGGCGTTCCACATTTTTTTTGTGCTGCCGTAGCGTACAAGTGATCGTCCCTACACTCTCCAAAAGCGCCCGTAATTCCGATAATTTAACAATGCTAGATATCTCCCGTTTCCGTGGACACAAAATATATCTGTGCGGATGACGGGATGGTGTGATCCTATGTTCCCTAAATGTTTCCTGTTTGTAACCTTTCTCAATTATCGGTAGATTGAATATCACTTTGGTTTTTACCTTGTGCTAAGCGATAGAGTGGCCCTGTAGACGAACAGGTGAAGTTGCAGAAGGAAGTTGGCGAACAGTCGAAGTATTATGGCTAGCGCTTAGGAGACAACTAGGGTCCGAGTGAACATGACTAATTTGAGAGGGAGCAACTTTGTCACAATACGGAGCTGTGATTCAACATCAGATTGAGCGTACTAGCAGAAACTTGATTGCGGCAAATATCGTCTTGTTGCTGCTTGAATTCGCGTATTTTGGCATTAACGGATTGGTGGTGAGTAACAGTATTCGTGTTGCGCCAACGCGACCTACTCCGAAGCTGGCAGTAACGGGGCCAGTAGATACTTCGCATCCAAAACGTATCACGCCCAAGGATGTAACGTCTGAAGGTAGCTTGAAGCAGCTTAATGCTCATGCGGTTGAATATACAGACAGCAGCATTGTGGATTTAAAATTTACAGTATGGAACCTGAGCCAGCGTGGGAGTCACTCCAGACCAGACAAGCTGCAAAGTTACCACTTGTCCGCAGTGAATGGCAAAATGCTGGTGGTTATTCCGGACGATAACAATCCTGGTCCAAAATATAGAGGAGTCGTGCGGCCTCTGGACGATCAGGACCGGAACACCGTGAGCACTGTATTAGGTTCCCGGGGAGTTCAGAAAATTGCGCTGTTACCCTATGTGGTGGATTGTCTTCCGGAGGCGTTTGATCAATCGCCTGGGCGGTTTGAAGTGCCTACTGCAACGATCCATTTGCCCAATATGCTTTTTTTATTGTTGACCGCATTTCCGGTATGGAACATTGTCAGGGGCATACTCCGTTTAAAGGATTCATCGACGCATCCGGTCGTTCGTCGCCTTGGAGCCTATGGACCAGTCGACGAAATGTGTCGGCATATCGATACAGACTGGGTTGCTGGTGTGGTTACGGTAATACCTGCGAAGCTTACGCAGTACTGGCTGATAGTACCGACCTTCTTTACCTGCATCGTGGTACCGTTGGATGAGATCGTATGGATCTACCAGCGCACATATGTCACGAAAGGCAGGTCGTTCGCAGTTGTCGTGAGAGATAGGCGAGGTCGGTACGAAGAGTTTACCTGCGGCATGTTTCAGGTCAATAAGATAATCTCACAGGTTACGAAGAAGCGACCATGGATTGTGTCTGGCTACACAGGAAAGTTAGCTGTGCAGTTTTCGTCTAACCGCGCGCAATTTATTGCCGACGTTGATTCTCGGCAGCAACACTACTTATCTGGGCCAGGGCATCAGCCTCCACCGTATACGCCATAGACTGCCTGACGACATCCACAACATCCAGAGGAAACCTGTAATTGGTTTGAACTTGGTGAGCGCTGCACACGCCAGGTGATTAAAACCTTGCGTCGTAGTTATGGAATGCCTGAACTGGAGGAAAATGTGGAACCTACTACCTCGCTGGATAACAATACGCTTAACCGGGTGCTCCGATATATCGATGACCATCTGGATGGCCAGTTGGAGGTTGCGGCGCTCGCAGATCTTGCCGGCATGAGCGCCTCCTGTTTCGCGCGGTTATTTCAACAGAAAGTTCAGCTTGCCCCGCACGCGTTTGTGCTGCGTGCACGTGTTGAGCGGGCGAGGCGGCTCTTACTTGAAACGGCCATTCCAATCGCCGAGATTGCAATGGAAGTGGGCTTCTCCAGCCAGGCATGCCTCAATGTCGCTTACAAAATGCACTATGGAGAAACGCCGGGAAGTTTACGTCTCAAAGACAGCAGAAAACCGAAAGACATGCAGCATGCACCTGAGGGATAATCTCTTCAACGAAAGCCGCACAGGTTAGAAATAGGCGGAACGACCGGGAGGAAGAGGATGGCACCAGTCATAAGACGATCTGAAGACCGCGGTTTAACGAAACGCAGTTGGCTAAACAGCAGACACACTTTTTCATTTGGTGAGTACCACGATGCAGAGTATGTTCAGTTTAGGTCATTGAGGGTCTTGAACGACGACTACGTAGATCCGGGTCAGGGCTTTGGGAGGCATGGTCACCGTGATGCGGAGATCCTAAGCTATGTTGTTGAAGGGCAGCTCGAGCATCAGGATTCGATGGGTAATGGCCGGATTATTCAGGCCGGTGATCTGCAGTATATGAGCGCTGGTAATGGCGTTATGCATAGCGAGTTCAATCCGTCTGACACCGAGACGGTTCACTTCCTACAGATTTGGATCTTGCCTAACGAATCCGGCGGGGAACCGCGGTATGCGGAACGAGCCATGGCAGCGGATACAAGACAGAACGCACTTACACTGCTCGCTTCTGGACAAGCGAGGGATGGATCCATAGGGATACGTGGAGATGCCGACGTCTATTTCGGCAGGCTCGACGCGGGCCGATCGATCGTCCACCAGATTGCACAAACGCGAGGAGTTTGGGTTCACGTAATCAAAGGTGAAATCGATGTGGCAGGCTTGAAGCTCGGTCCAGGCGACGGCGCATCCATCGAAGATGTGGCGAGCGTAAGCGCTGTCGCGATGACAGGAGCGGAGTTTTTGCTCTTTGATCTACGGTAGTTGTAAGTGCTAAGAACGGTAGGGTGGGGCGTGATTCCGCGCCCCACCCGCTTGCAACAGAACAACCATCGCCAATGGTTGGCCGATCTATTGCGTCGCAATCCAGCGCACGTCCGATATACGAAAACGCAATTTACCTCCGGTTCCGTTTACTCCAATCTTCATGCTTATAAACGAATTGGGATCGATTGCACCCTTTGGGTCTGGCGCAGACCAGCCATCACCATGCGCGGAATCTGCGAAGAGAGCCAGAGTCTTTATCGCTTTGCCGGTCACTGGCGTGATGAGCGCATCGGCAACATAAGAGCTGCCGTTCTTTTCGTCAAAGATCATTCGGAACTGGCCCTTGCCATCTAACACGGTAATTGTGCATGCGACACCCAGGCAATTCGGCGGAGGACTGGACAGCGTTTTGATGCGCGGGTAGAACCACGCATCACCGGTGGGACTGGCCTCAAACACAATGCCATCAGACGTCTTAATAGCCGTTGGTGCCGGGCCATTTGCTACCATCAGCTCCCAATTTGCGGGATCTTCTGCTCCGTTTACGGCTACCCCCGCTCGTGCTGCCAGGTCACTTGCGTCCGGGGTCAATCTGATAGAAGCAACAGGCCGCCCGGCCGCACCGAAATCTCCGCTAAGCAGAATGCTCTCAAATCCATCTGGGGCTAGCTTACCAGCATGAAATTGAACCAGCAATTCTGCCCGCCCCATTGGTTCGATCTGCACAAGTTTCAACCCGCCGACGGTCCACCGATCCGGGTTAGATGCAGAAATACTTCCAGACACCGGCGTCTTACCGAAGTTGTAAACGTAGAGCTTTGCTCCTGTTGGCATATCGGCTGTATACCTGTAAGCCGACTGAAAAAGGGCGACGCGATCGGCTGGGAAAACGACTTGAATCACGACAGGATAGGCTGTACCCACAAGGCGCTGTGGCCTGGCCGGCGGCGGTATGATGTCCATCGCAGCGACGCATCCACGTGAAAGCAGTGCGAAGGTTGGCGCTTGTGAGAGCGTAACCGCTGATGATGCAGGGATCGACCTGCCGAGATGATCGTACACTGCTGTTGGCGCCAAAGGAAGGGTAAATGAGACCGGCGCGGCATCGGACCATGCCACCAGGGCGAACTGCTCGCGCCCATCAGTTCTGGTCCGGAATACGTAAGAGTGGACGCCTTTTCCCGTTTTAACGCAGCCCATGGCTTTGGCGCCAGCAAGCAGGCGTCCTGCAGCAGCCAACGCAACGAACGCTGGGCGAGGTGTAAGATCCTGCCGTATAATTCCGAACTGCGTCTGGCCCTCAATGTAGTGACCCAGTATAAAATAGTAGGCCGCCTCAACACCTTCGTGGATTGCGCATGCATATACCTTCGCAATTCGTTCGGACTGAACCTTGAGATCGCTATCGGATGGTTCTGCTAGGGAAGGATCGCCAGTCCAGTTAACTGGCAACGCAGCTTCAGTAACCCACATTGGCCGGCCAGCAGATACCGCCCTGTGATCAGCGTAAAGCCCAGGATACGCCTCAAATGGCTCGTAGTGATGCAGATTGTAGGTATCAAAATAGGGCCAGGCGGCGTTATCTTCAAAGTCCCTTAGCTGTCCCTGTACGTGAGTCGCCCAAACGTTGAGACAGGCGATTATATCCGGATTGCCGGCCTTTAGTCCTAAATAAGAGGCTTTCTGAAGCGCCGCCATCTCAGAGCCCGTCTGCCCGCCAAACCCTGAAATATTCGCCTCGTTCCATGGCTCATACGCTGCAATCTGACCGTTCCATCTCGATGCGACCGTTTTACAGAAGTTATAAGCATCACGTAGGTCCAGGGGAAACCGTTGCCAGTCCGGATTCGCCCATGCCGGCGATGCGTGGTGTACGTCGAGTACCTGTAGGCCTGAAGCCGTTTGGGCGGCTATAGAGAAATCGAATCGCGTATCGTGGGCATATTGACCTCGCTCCGGCTCAACCTCGCCCCAGGTCAACCGGTCCCGAACTCGGTTGATGCCGGCGAGTGCGCAAAGCGACGCTGCTGACCGTATCTGCTCCCCCTTGTAAAACCAGGCCATAGCCGCGTCGATGCATATCGGCGAATCTGTAGGTGTCGCCGCCTTAAGGTGTTCTAACACAGCCAGTGTGACAGAATGCGAAGATCCCTGTCCCGTGTGCTTCAAGAGGTAATATCCCACTGGCAGCGGTCCAAGATCCGCGTGCGACGTGCCAGGCGATACGGTTGATATTGCCTTGTTCTCGTAGTCGTATAACTTCCAGCCGCCGGCATCTGGAAGGTCCACTATTACTCGCTCTGATTTGACGAATATATTCCCCGGATGTCCCGGTCGTGGAACGGGAATGCCGCGATCCGGACCGCTTGCCACCAGCAGCGCTGCTGCGACAAAGCTTACAGGTATCATGTCTGGTCTCACTTCCTAAGGATTTTTTGAGTTCTTTACAGACTATTCCTTTAGTTAGCCAAGGAATCCTTGAGGAGGGAAGTGCGCACAAGCGAGAGGGAAGTAGCTTCGGAGCGAAGTGGGCTGTGCGAGAAATTAGGGCTTAACGGACGAATGGGAGTAGGAAAATTCGCCCGTAATCGATACGCCATAGCTGAGATTATTGCGAGTGAATCTTCAAAATTGTTGGCTCGGAAGATTCGCCCGCTCCATTGACGGCTATTGCGCTTATTGTATATTCGACACCGTGGTTGCTCAGTATCCGTCCTAAATTTATCGGTTCGGATTGCCAGTTGCCGTTGCCGTCTGTTCTAACGATGGTGTCAGCAGCAGTGCCCTGCAGTGCAAATAATCCCAAGACCTTGTTTCTGTAATCAACGCGTACGTGAACTCTAGTATTTCGCGAAGAATTGCCGGAGATCACAAGCGGATTTGCCGGAAACTCCCTGGAACCGGGCGAGATTATAACTGGCGGGTTTGGCTTACCGGTAGCAATCCGCACCGAATGTCGCGACATCTGTTCGAATTTCTCACCGTCTGGCGCCTCAAGATGAAATGCAAGCGGCCTATCGGAAATGTCATCACCACGGCGGATCGTATAGTCGACAATGTAGCGACCTGGCTGTTCCTCACGCATGGGTACGTTTTGAATGGAGCCTGAGCTTATTGATGCCCTTCCGTGAGGAGAGGCTAGCATTTCTGCGTGGATCGTATCACCTGGCTGCAAGACATGGTCGATATTGTCGGAAACCGACTTTATACCATCTTCGATTCGGGCCAACTCATTGAACGCCCAGTGGCTTTCGCTCCTGTTTCCTGCGGAGTCAACAACTCTTAGTTCGATCTGCTGCATTCCGGACTGTAGGTTTACTTCTGGTTTATTAGTGATAAAATCGCGTGTTACGGTCGCGATTCCGGTTACGTCCCGGCCATTCACGATCAGGTGGACTTTATCGCGATCAATGCCGCTTCCCTCATCATCAAATGCTGCAGATATCGTTGGCCTGGGGTCGGTCGAGTTCGCCAGGTTACCCGGGGCGAGGTCGCGAACTGCGGGTGCAATCGTATCGATGGATATCTTTTGACCAGCCTGAATCAAAGGTGCGACCTTCGTGCCAAGACTGAGGCTGCCGATAACTGCGGCAGCCTTGATCCGCACCCGACTGTCGTTAGGTACTTGCCAGGTTCCAACATAGTGTCCGGCGCTAACTTCGCGCATCGGTTCGTCTTCAATGACTCCCGGAATTCGGAACATCGCCTGTCCACCGGGTGTACCGTCCATCGTCGCTTCCAGATTGGCGCCTGCGCGCAGCCATGGGCTGGAGGTCTGACTGAAGGAGCTTATGATAGGCTCTGGGGACCGAGGTTGGGTTGGCAAACGCTCGCGGCGATCACGATCCGAGTTATCTGCTCGGCGTTCCTGGCGATGTGTTGTTATAATCACTGTCCGGGTATCGGCGTCCCACTTGATGTTTGCGCCCAATGCTTCACCGAGAAAGCGAAGTGGAACGAACGTATGGTCGTTTATCGTTTGTGCGGGAACATCGAGCATCACAGGGTTCGTGTTTACGATAGAT
>CAIXIX010000484.1 GCA_903919615.1 uncultured Chthonomonas sp. | reverse complement strand
CAGGTTGTCGACGATTATCGACGTATCTCACAGATCTCCCGGGATAAGCATCGGTTCTTTCGCGCCGTACCTGCTCGATGTACTACCGGATGTCTTGGGAACCGCAGGTTTTGCTGTGCAGCGCCAGCTCACCCACATCCACCAGCCTCATATCGAGTTTCTGTTCGTCAGGTCGTCGCTATTGCTAAGGCTTCCTTCAGACCCCTCTTCACAGAGACGCCCTTGCCTTCGCTAGCGGTGGGGATTCCCTCCCCCGCAGAGGACTTTCACCTCCGAGAACCGGGGCATGCCCGGCGTACGCTTGACTCACCAGGCAAGCTGGTGCGCGGTGGAGACCACTCTCGCAGGGAGACGGACCAATCCGGCAGGGCAACCTTCAACTCAGGCATCGATCTGGCGCTGGAAGAACTCGGAGGCGGCTCTCAGGTTCGCCTTGCGCTCTTCGATGCTGTATTTGCCAAGAGACTCATCTTCCAGGCAAAGGTCTCGATCGTAGCCGGCTTTGCGCAGCGCTGCGAAGTAGCGCGTGTGGTCGATGTCGCCTTCGTGAATAGGCGAGACGTACTTATCGTACTCGTAGCCCATCTCACGCTGGGTCTCTCGGATATCTTCGGGATACTTGATGTTTTTGATATGCGTGTGCTTCACGAAGGGAGCAAACTGCTCAAAGATCTCGTAAACGCGAGACAGCGGCCAGCCGCGCCAGTAGTAGTTACCAGAGTCTAAGGTTAGGCCGAGACGATTGTCTCCCACTGCATCGAGGGTCTCTTTGACGAATACCGGGTCGTTCCCCTGGTAGCCATGGTTCTCGATACCCAGCTCAACCGTGCTGCCGGCTGTGCCAGCAAGTATTGCTTTCACCGCACTGGAGACAAGCCGAAGGCGTTCATCCAGCGGCAGCTCTTTTTCGCCGCTCATGATCGCATCGATGCGGATTGCTGGAACGCCTAGATATTCGGCGGCTCGAACGGTGCGAATTCCCCAGTCGATCTCAAACTGGCGATCGGGGGCATTAAAGTTGTTGCCCATACAGAGCGCAGCGATCTTAACACCATTCTCTTCCGCCTGTCGTTTCAGGGCTGCCAGATCGCCGGGATCGGCAATGTTCAGGCGCGTTTTGCCATCTTCGGGAGCGATGGCGGTAACCGTATCGTCCTTCTTAACAAACAGCTCAACACCCTTAATATTCAGGTCTTTTAGTCCTTCGGCGATCGTCGTGTAACCGGCGGCAAAAATGATGTCGTCGCGAACGGACAGGTACATACTCACTAGCTGATTCCTCCTGATGTGTGTCGAGTACGACACGGATAAGACATTGAAACCAAAATGCACGGTCGCAGCAAGCGGCGACCCTACCAGCCGAGAAGCAGCGCGCAACTGCGGTCGCAGCACAAGCGGCGTACACAACCGGACCCTCACCGGGTTCCCTGCTACCGTCGACCGATTAGGGAAGATGCAGGCAGTAGAGACCTCTCGCTAGATGCTCGCCAGGGAGAGGGAGAAGGAGATTATATATAAATCTTGTATGCCGATAGGTGCATTAACGGTCCGAATAGCGCCCAGATGGAGCCGACCACGTAGTCTCCAAGCACCAAACCCAGGAAGAAGGGCACCATTGCGTTGTGCGCCTTCATGCCCCCAAACCTCACGATAAGCAGCTTGGCTAACCATGCGATGAAGAAGCAAAACCAGAAATAGTCCATTGCAAACGATACGGATAGCGCGTATCCAGCAGGGTGAAATGGCCACCAAAGGAAGCTGCCGCGCATAACCCTCAAGAATACTACCATGAGGAAGCCAATGCCGATATACAGCATCTGTGTGGGATTTACACGAGTCGGGGTTTGCAGCCATCCGCCAAGCTGATCGAAGCTCTCCGAGCCAACCCATTTCTTGAAACCTACGGCACGTGCGGCCGCACCCTCGGCGATGGTGACGTGCAGATTTGCCCAGTATGCCGCAGCAGTGCCCCAGGCAAACGCAATCAACAGCAGCCATAGCATGGAAGACTGTTTGATGCGCGCATCATCCCCCATCTTCATCGCTTCCAGCTGATTCGGCATCGGATGGCATCGGTACCCGCGATTGAACCAGTACATGACGGAAAGCACCGTGAGCGACTGCGCCCCAATCGCCTGAGAACCGAGAAGGGTGACAAGAATGAGCCGTGGGTTAACAAAGTAGATCTCATGTGGCGTGCCAAGCTCGGCACGCACACGCGTAATGGTGATAGAGAGCAGGAAGTAGATCGCAAAGAACAGCAGCCCGATGCGGAGGCTCAGCCCGATCTTCCAGGAGAAGATCGCCAGTACAATGCTGCCTGCGGCGATGCCAAAATAGGCTCCCCGATAGAGGCTTCGATTCTCAATCGCGCCATTCGTAACACGATCGAACGCGATTCGCCAGGTCGCTGTAATCTGTTTGCGCAGCGCCCAGACGATGGTTAAGCCCCAGGCAATCCACGCGCCGCTTGCCTGCTGCTGAAAGTAAGGGAAACCTGCATTGCCGGGACCATCCATGCCAGTGGCCGCGCCAAATACTTGAAACAGTTTTCTCGCCACAAAGAAGAACCAGCAGCTAAAGGAGAGGTCGAGCGGAACGAAGAAGGCGAGGCCGATTGCGAACGGGTACATGGACATGTTTGAATCGGAGACCGCATTCCAGGGTCTGGCAGTGAGATACTGGCCGATGTTATACTGCTTCACCATCTCGAAATAGGGCAGTGATGGGTAGAGGTTGTGCAGACCGTTAATCAGATCGATAAGCGCAGCAAACGCAAACCCCGTCCACATCAACTTGCTGGTAAGCAGCTTGCCGCCCACTATTCCGCCGTTCTGCGCGTCTGGCTCGGTCATTGCCACCGGCAGTTGTACGATCGGGAAGGCGAGCCGCTCATTGTCTTTCCATTGGGATTTGATCAAAACGTTGATGCATCCGCAGATGAGGATCAGCGTGGAGATAAACGCTCCCCAAAGGAGGATCGGCTGTATGAAGGGACCCCAGTAGCGCGGATTATACGGACTGACTCCGCCAAGATAGTAGGCCTTTAACGCTGTGGGATCGCTAACGAGCCAGTAGCTCGGCAGAAACGGGAAAAACAGGCTCTTCCAGTTGTTTTCCGGAGTGGCGAAATAGGCGGCATGGCCGATGGCCCCGAACATGTTCTGATATAGATCGTGCCCGGCAAGCACGGTGCCAATGACCAGAACAATGTAGGTGGTGAGAAGCTCCTGCTGACTCAGACGGTAACGTCGCCATACCCCGGGCGCAAGCGCACGAAGCGCGTAGTCTCCCATGACAAGTAAGAAGAGGAAGAATACCGGGGTAATGAACAGCGGCAGGCAGGTACCATCGAGCGTGTACCAGCGCACCTCGACAACCGTAATCCAATACGCATTTGGAACCGCAAGCAGGAGACCCAGGAGAACAGACCGCAACGTCAATCGGCGTGGTCTCTCAACTGGTTGTTGGATCTCCGTGGTCATACTACACTCTGCTCTGTGTGCAGGCCAGCTTCGGCGCCGGCCTCAATGCCCATCCGATGGTAGCTATTCTTCAGGGTGAGAGTGATTTCCTATATTTCCTGTTTCAGTCGTGATGCACAAACTGAGCGGCGTGGGGGAATGAGGAGGGACATTCTGCGCCTGCCGGAAGTGTGCGGGAGTTTGCGGTACCCTTATTCGAAGGAACAACGAATCTTTGTGAAGAATCACAATCTGCAAACCGACTCCGGAGAAACGATTATCAGACCCTGTAACTATTTAGCCTTAGATTTCAAATCTAGAATGCAACAGAGCAACCAGGAACACAGAGAGACTCACGCAAAGACGCAAAGCAGTGATATTGGCGGTGAGCCACAGCTAATTCTCAAAGTGAGAAGCTGTTGTTGGATAGCTCCTTGCTCCAGGCTCGCAGTTGTTGCCGTTTTGCTCGCTTCAGTGATTGCGGGGATGCCGCGCGCTGCCCTTTCGCAGCAGCCTTCGGAGACTTCCGCTGATCAACTGCGCCGCGAGTTCTACTCGTACGACAATACGCTTCCGCTCAATGCGGTACTGAAGCCGCTTCAAACGACCACCTATAGCGCCAGATATCATCTGGCCTATGATAGCGCCAACGATCAGCGCGTTACCGCCATTCTTTCGCTTCCGCGGCAGTTTCAGGGCAAGCATCCTGCAGTTCTGCTGATGCACGGTTCCGGTGGGCATAAAGACGTTGACTATATCCAGGCGGCTGCTGGTCTGCTGAATTCGCGCGGCTATACGACGATTTCGATTGACAGCCAGTACAAGGGGGAGCGCGTACGTCCGGGGAAGACGGGCGAACTGCAGCCCGACTCCTATACCACACGAGATGCCTGGATACAGACGGTGATCGACCTGAGGCGTGCCATCGATTTCCTGCAGACACGCAGCGATGTCGATCCGACAAAAATCGGTTATCTTGGGGTTTCGATGGGCGGCATGCTCGGAGCGGTTCTAGGAGGCGTGGAGAGCAGGATCTCTTGCTTCTTCCTCGCGGTGCCGGGGGGCGGACTTGTAAACGTGGCCAAACATATCGACCAGTACCCAAACCTGAAGGCCAGGTTCGCGGTCGCGATTACTCCCGAAGTGTTCCATCGCATCGAGGCAATTGCGGATGTGATCGATCCGATCTACTTCGTCGGCGGAATTCTGCCGAGGCCCTTGATGATCACCGTCGGAATACACGACGAACTGATCCCGGCGGAGATGTCGACAGCCCTTGTCGAGGCATCCCACGCCAGCCAGGATCAAGTGAAGCGGGTCAACTCCGGGCACATTCCCCCACCCGGAGTGATTGCGCTCGACATCGTTACGTTCTTCTCAGAACATCTGGGTAAACAGCAGCGGATCTCAGCAGACGCGCCTAAGCAATAGCGACGGCCGGCTCAAGCGCGTCTGGAACGTCTTGGGACACATCGGTATCGTCCGCTATGTGGCCCTCTGCCTCAAGAACGGAGAGGAGAGCTGCAAGCGCAACTTCCACCTGGCTGTTATCCGGTTCCCGGGTTGTGAGCAGTTGTGTTGCCATTCCTGGCGCCAGCAGGCCCATCACGAGCGGTATATGACGGTACTTGCCTGCGATCTTGGTAACCTCGTAGGCGATGCCTGCGACGAGCGGAATGACTGCAAGATGCTCTAGAAATCGAAATAGA
This sequence comes from uncultured Chthonomonas sp., assembly GCA_903919615.1. Lineage (GTDB taxonomy): Bacteria > Armatimonadota > Chthonomonadetes > Chthonomonadales > Chthonomonadaceae > CAIXIX01. The sequence continues at coordinate 88 of CAIXIX010000484.1, read as the reverse complement.
AACATCTGCTGCACGGCTTCGACCTGTTCCGCATTAGCGAGAAGGCCAAGCCGGTCGCCCGCCATGAATACGGTGTCCATGGATGGGT
>CAIXIX010000483.1 GCA_903919615.1 uncultured Chthonomonas sp. | reverse complement strand
TGTTCTCCGGCTTGATATCGTTGTGAAAGAAGCTGCTGGCGTGCAGATGCTCCAACCCTTGAAGGGTATCGATGGTTATCTTGACCGCCAGCGGTAGGGGAAGAAAATTGGCTGGATTCGCGAGAGTGGTGATCGGGCCATCAGGAAGAAAATCCATCGCAATGATCACTCGTCCGTCAGTGAGCACATCAGCCTGATGAACCCGGACAAGATTGTTATGCGTGAACGCGTGTCCGATCTGGGCCTCGCGTAACTGATTGACGACCGTAACGCCAGGCTTCAGAATCTTTATGGCGTAGGTGTGAGCTACAGCATGATCTTTCGCCAGCCACACCTCGCCAAAATTGCCACCGCCGATCATTTGCAGCGGTTCATATTTGTTATGCAACAAGGCTCCTTGGGCGATTGGGGGCGTGGTAACGATGCCGCTCATGGATTGGTCGCTCCCCACCATGCGGCAATGACCGCATCGGCCATCTTGCCATCCCAGTAGCGTGTCGTCTGGCCGACGCGCGCTATGGCGTGCTCTTTGACTTGGGCGCTCCGTGTGGCCAGCGACGCGTAAAGCTTTGTAACCACCGGTTTGTTGTGAAGCCCACAATACAGGAGCAGCGTAGCTTCCTGATAGGAGGCAACGCGCTTGGCGTTGTTGTCACCCTGTGTAAACTCCCCTTTTTTGATGACCACCTTGGTGATGTCGGGGTATGTATGAAAGATGCGCTCGAACTCGCGATAGAGCCACGCTACCTGAGCAGCTTCGGTGATGCAGTCGGCTGGGAAGCGAAGGCGACTTTCTATGTCTGCGTTAAGGAACGCGAGAGGCGTGGTAGCAGGATCTAATATGGCGTAGCGCGGCGTATTCGGATCACTACGGAAGCCGAGGACTTTCATTTGAGGGTTCCCGGTAGCCGCCATTCGCCGGAAAGGAGTTTTTGAATTAACCCTCGCTTCTGAACGCGAAGCTTGATCAATTGTGCATGAAGATTACTCTCTGCCTCTTCGAGCGCCGTGGCTATCTTAGCGATAATCGCTTGGTCTTCTATGTTCGGGACCCATATTCTCTCAGCCTTGACTATTCCAGCGCTGAGATTGGGCTGACCGGAGCCTTGTAATTTTCGCATCAAAGACGGGATCACGCTTACTACAGCATGATACATATAATCTGCAGCAATCAAACTTTTATTCGGAACTATTGCGAGGATTGCTTGATTAGTTGTTGCGTCAATATCAAGGCGGCCGACTTGGCCAGCATTCGCGCCATACATTGCGATTAGGGTGCTGCCAGCGGGGACCCACTTTGCGGCGGACGAAGCAAGTCCCTTTTCGGACAAAGTCTCTTCAGTTGCAGCGATATGAGCGGAGACGATCTCTCCCGATTTAACCCAAGGAATGCCGCCACCAAAAAAAGTTCTTTCGCGTCTATCGGGCGTGCCACCTGAGAAGCAATTCGCCATCTGCCCAATCTCAATGAGTTTTCCGCGAGCCTTTCTTGTCTGCATTGAAGATGGTTGTTGGAAGAGAAGTCTTGAGATTGCCTTACGACGGATGTGCTGCGCAGCAATCAACCGCTCAGTCTGTTGGATCGCCTGATCCCATTGAGCGAGCAAGGACGCGATTCGTCGCTGCTCTTCGTGGCCCGGGATGTCAAACTCCCGTTTCATCCACTCATCGAGGCGGAACACCAACTTCTCGACGGTAACGCCAATACTCGAATGAAAGCAGGTTTGCTGAAAATAAACAGAGTGAGCCATCGCTTGCAGGAAATCGGGATCAAGCAATTTTGTGGTATGCAGTACGGTGTACTCGTTCGAGACAATTGAGCCGCTGAGGGCTGGCGGCACAACACCACAGGCGCCGTGGGAGATCTGCCGGTTAGAAACGAGAAAATCTCCCGACTCGACATAG
>CAIXIX010000482.1 GCA_903919615.1 uncultured Chthonomonas sp. | reverse complement strand
ATCGAAAAGTAAAGCGCACGACGACCGAAAACACAAATAATTTGTGCTACACGCCGAAGGACGCCAACCACACATGCACACATCGATGGCGTCCTTAAGGAATTTGTTGCTCTTCATTGACGAACGGGGGGGATTTCAATCGCCTGCACCAGGTTATCGCTGTCTCAGGTCGCTTCGCTCCACGGCCTGCGTCTGATATGTTCCCGCGGCAAATGAGTAACATTTCATGTCGAAATGACGTAGGGCGGGAGCGCTTCGTTGTTCGATGATGCGTGCGACTGCAAAGGGACCGCGCGTGGGGACACGCGGGCTCCATATGTTGCGTTCGATGGCGGCGTGCGACTGACGTGAAAACTACATCAGCATAACCAACCAAACTGGCCGGGCAGAGACTCACACCGAACGCAAAGCCTAAACAAGAACACGCAAAGGCAAGAGGGATGCGGGAGCGCAAAACAGGGGCACTCTTCCCTCGTCCACGGGATGAATTCTGAGTTCCGCTGTCGAATAACCGCTGCATTAGCGATACCACTCTGCGATCATTCTGAGGTTATTCCGCTCATGCGTCTGCTTAGCATCCTTTTCGTCCTTTCGACACTCGCCATCTCCCACCCCGCTTCAGCGCAGCAAGATGCGACGTGGAGCGCGAGTTGGATCGGTCCCTCTAACTCTGTCGGCTACAAGGCAAAGGCGGATCAGTGGATCTGCTACCGCAAATCCTTTGAGCTTTCGGAGCTGCCGCAGCACGCTGTCGCAAGAATTGCCGTCGATTCGCGCTACTTCCTCTGGGTGAACGGTAAGCTGGCCGTATTCGAAGGCGGCCTCAAGCGTGGTCCAAATCCATCAGACACCTACTTCGACCAGGTCGACCTGGGCAAGTACCTTCATGTGGGAAGCAATACAATTGCCGCTCTCCAGTGCTACTGGGGTACCGATGGGTTCAGCCACAAGAGCTCTGGTATGCCAGGTTTTCTGTTTGAACTTCATGCAGGCGGAGCGGATGTGCTCTCCGATGCAAGCTGGAAGTGGCTGCCGCATCCGGCCTTTGGGCATGTGAGTGGAAAGATGCCAAATTTCCGCATCTCGGAGCGGCCAGTCCACTTCGATGAAAGGGAAGATACGATTTCAGGTTGGCAAAACCCGGCATACAATGATTCCGCCTGGGCAAATGGACTGGTCCTCGGCGCCCCACCCTGCGCTCCCTGGAATACGCTGCGACTGCGCCCCATACCACAGTGGAAAGATTACGGCCTGAAGAGCTACAGGAGCCAGCAGGTGTCTCCGGCCGCAAAGGATGGCTCAATACAGATCACCGCAGCGCTTCCCTACAACTGCCAGATCACCCCCTATTTGAAGGTTAGCGGCGCGGCAGGTAAGCAGATCAGCATCAACACAGACGACCCGCTTAATGAAATCTACACCGAATATGTCACGAAGACCGGCACCCAGGAGTTCGAAACCCCGGCATGGATGAACGGGCATCATGTGATCTACTCAATACCTGCCGGAGTACACGTTCTCGCCCTAAAATATCGTGAGACCGGCTATGCCACAGAGTTTACTGGCAGCTTCACCTGCGATTCGCCGGAGCTGAATACTCTCTGGGAGAAGTGCCGGCGCACGCTCTATATCACCATGCGGGATAACTTTATGGATTGCCCCGATAGGGAACGCGGCCAGTGGTGGGGAGATGCGGTAAACGAGATCGGTGAGACTTTCTATTCACTTAGTCCCTCTTCTTCGCTGCTTGCTCGCAAGGGCATATACAACCTTATTGAGTGGCAGCGGTCCGATGGCAGTATCTTCTCGCCGGTGCCTGCGGGCAACTGGAGCAGCGAACTGCCGGATCAGATGCTGGCCAGCGTTGGCCAGTATGGTTTCTGGAACTACGTGCTATACACGGGAGATAAGCAGACGGCCAAGTTCATCTACCCGCGGCTACTCAAATACCTGGATCTATGGAAAATTGGGCCGGATGGACTGGTCGTTCATCGAGCCGGCGAGTGGGACTGGATCGATTGGGGCGACAATATCGATGGCAAGGCTTTGGACAACGGCTGGTACTGCCTCGCGTTGCAGGGCGCGGCAAACATTGCGAAACTGCTGGGAGACAGTGCGCATGCCGAACGTCTCACGGCGGAGCGTGTAGGCATCATTGCATCCGCCAGGCGCCTGCTGTGGAACGGCAACGCTTACGTAGACCCTCAGCACAAAGGTCCGCCCGATGATCGGGCAAATGGCCTTGCTGTGGTCGCAGGTATCGCAGAACCAGAGCAGTATGATTCTATAGCTAAGATCCTCACGGAACAGCAGTGGGCTAGCCCATACATGGAGAAGTATGTGCTCGAGGCTCTGATGCTGATGCATCGAGCGGATCTTGCAGCAGCACGTATGAAACAGCGGTATGAGCCAGCAATCAAAAGCGAACTTACGACATTACCAGAGACTTTCCCGATGGGTGGAACTTCGAACCATGCCTGGTCTGGCGGACCGCTGACAATCCTGTCCCAGTACTTCGCCGGCATAGCGCCGATCGAACCGGGTTACACTACCTACCGCATTGCTCCGCAGATGGGCCCATTGAAGGAGATCCACGCTACCGTTGACACGGTGCGCGGCAAAATCGACCTGTCGTTGTCCCAAACTCACAATAAGCTGGAAGTACATCTGAACTCCCCTGTTGGCACAATCGCCGAACTGCAGATTTCAGAGGATTACGGGAAATCGTTTAGTATTGGTGGACGTGAAATCAGCGCTTCAACCTGGAAGAACATCCGCGGAATAAGCGGTTTCTCGCAATCCGGCACGCTTACGACGATACGCCTCTCGTCTGGGAAGTGGAACTTGATTAGCAATTGAAACCCAATACCGAGAACCTAACACCGACGTGTGTTTATTATGGCGTAGTGGGCGTTTGTGATGAGGAACTCTTTGGAAGTTCAGGCAATGGCTTCGGATTGAAGTGTTCCGACAGCTTTCCAGCGCCGTACACCATTAGCATGATACCGATCCCAAGCCAGACTACAGTGATGAATTTCCCCAGATCGAGGTTTCCAACTCCCTGCGTCGGCACTCGCACTGCGACACGCCTGTCCTCATCAATCTTGTCCCATTGTGTGCGATTTCGCCTATGCTTGCCCCGTGGCATTAATTTAACGACACCATAAACGGCCAGGATTACTCCACAAAGGATGCATATATAAATTTGTGATACGTCAGATGAATCCATATTAATGACCAGTCCATTTCAATTCATGAGAGACACGCTCGTCCTCGATATCAGTCTACCGCAATCGCTCCGGCACGAAGGCTCAAACCTCGAATCCCTAACATTCAGAAGGCTTAATTGTACAAATCGCAGCCGCGAACCCAGGTGGCGCAGGCAGCATGTGTACTCTCCAGCCAACAACCAATCTCTGTTCTGCATCGGCAACCTGTCCCTCTTTATCCGAGGTCCAGATAATGCTCCAGCGATTTAGCCCGCCGGTAAGCCCAATACCCGTTGCTTTAAGACAAGCCTCTTTGCAGCACCAGAGACGAAAGAAGAGTTCTGGGCGCAGTGCCGCATCGGCCGATAGAATCGATGCACACTCGGCCATCGTAAAAAAGCGCGACGCAATGGCCTCGATCTCGACCTTTGCGTCTATCCTTTCTATATCTACGCCGACCTCATGATCTGTAGCTATCCCCAGCAATGCGAGGTGATCCGAGTGGGACAGATTGAAGTTGGCTGGTTTACCCTCCAGAAAGGGCTTACCATTCGTGCCATATTCAAATTGGATCTTTTCGGCAGCAGTACCAATTTCGGCTGCGAGCGCGGCCCGCAGCATGGCGCGACCGACAATAAACCGCCGGCGATGCCTCTCGTTTATAAACCGATCCGCACGAACCAATTCATCGTTCGCTAAGATCGACCGGAGCGCCTTGTTCGATTCGGTACAGGCGTCGAGATCCATTAGATAAGTTCGGGCACTGCCCACAGAGCGCCATATTTCGGACTCAAACCAATTTGTCATAAGCTTGCGCTAACCTCAGTGAAATGCAATCGGATCACCAGCGGGGATTGCGCCGATCATTGCCAACGATGGTACCCGCACGCACACTGAATTCAGGTAGTATGGAACGGGCCTAAAGCCCGACATGCTTAAAGGAGCCTGTAAGTTTATGTCTCTCGCCGCTTTTTCTGCGCCCGGTACGTTCCGACGCGGCAACCTCCACACACACTCAACACTGAGTGACGGTCTCCATACGCCGGAATATGTCTGCAGTGTCTACCGTGATGCCGGATATGACTTCCTTGCCCTGACAGATCACTTCATGGAGACGTACAACTATCCGATCGCGGACACCCGCAGCTATCGCACCGAGAGCTTCACAACTATCCTTGGTGCGGAACTGCATACGGGCAAAACAGAACTTGGACACCTCTGGCACGTACTTGCAGTCGGGCTGCCATTTGATTTTGACCACAATTTACCGAACGAAACCGGACCAGAAATCGCGCAGAGAGCCGTGAAAGCCGGCGCATTTGTAACCGCGGCTCACCCTCAGTGGAATGGACTTACCGAGCAGGATGTACGATCGCTTGGCGATATACACGCTATCGAAATCTTCAACTCTACTTCAGCTGATTATAATGACAAGGCGGACGGCGTGTATATGCTGGATCTGCTCTCTATGCGCGGACTCCGCTATTTCGCCCTGGCTACGGACGATGCACATTTCAAGAAGGACCGGTATGATGCGATCCGCGGTTGGACGATGGTGAAATCGAAACACAATGAGCCAGATGCGCTGCTCGATGCCTTGAAGGCTGGCAGCTATTACTCCAGTACTGGCCCCTCGATCTATGATATTCGGATCCTTCCAGATGGAGACACCCTCTCGGTAAGGTGCAGCCCAGCCGAGCGCATCTACCTCACTGGCTATGGTCCAAAATCTCTCCCGGTGGCCGGCTACGGTTTACACGGCGCGGAGTTCAGCATCCGGGCATTCAAAGAATCTCCCTTCTTGCGCGTAACCGTTCGAGACAGCCATGGTGGACGAGCCTATTCGAACCCGATTTGGCTGTAGGTTCACATGAGCACGCAACGTATCCCAATAGGCGCGCTCGACCCGATAGTGACTAAACACGGTACCGCTATGTAAACGGACAAGGAGCTTCCAACTGGTAGGGTCGCCGCTTGCTGCGACCGCGCTTAACAATCAGAATTTAATCGGACAGAGCTACTATCTGCATCTCGGAGTTTCGTTTATGTCTATTACTATACGAATAATGAGTGTTATCGCATTATGTACGCTGTCATTGGCCTCTTCAGCACGTACAGATTCGATTTCGGTTACCGAATTGCGGTGTGAATACCAGCGAGAACCGCTGGCTGTCGACGCGGCGAAGCCGAGGTTAACCTTCGTGATGAACTCTGCCGTTCGCGCAGACTTGGCCAGTAAAATACAGATCTTGGTCGCCAGTTCCCCGTCTAAACTGGGTATGGGGAAAGGCGATCTCTGGTCGGCCACTCTATCTCAGGACCAGTTTCCCGTTATTTACACTGGTGCCACCCTTCACAGCCATCAGGCCTGCTACTGGAAGGTCCGCGCCGCTGATGCGAAGAGGATTTGGGGAGCATGGAGCGCCCCGAGCTTTTGGGAGATGGGTCTCCAAGAGAAATCGGACTGGAAAGCCGTCTGGATTAATGACGGTAAACCGAACTCGACAACTGACGCCGATTTTTACCGTGATGATCCCGCTCCCTTATTCAGGAAAGAGTTTAGAGCTAACAAAAAGGTCGTAAAAGCAAGGTTAGCCATCACTGGGCTCGGCTACTATTCGGCGAGTATGAACGGCCAGAAGATCGGTACGAATGAGCTCGGTCCCGCCTGGTCTCGCTACTCGAAGCGCGTTTACTATTCGGTCTACGACGTTACTCCAATGATTACCCGTGGCGTTAATTGCCTCGGAGTAACGCTTGGGAATGGCTGGTACAACCCACTGCCTTTACGGATGTGGGGCAATTATGATCTGAGAAAGGAGATGCCGGTTGGGCGGCCTCGGTTTATCTCACAATTGGAGATAACTTACGCAGACGGCTCTCACGAAACTGTCGTTAGCGATCTCTCCTGGAAAGTTGCAGATGGTCCCTTGAGCTTCAATAGCATCTACCTGGGCGAGGTGTACGATGCGCGAAAGGAGCTGTTGGGTTGGAATGCGCCAGGCTACCATGATGGCGGATGGCGGGAGCCGGCGGTTGCAGCAGAACAGATCGGTGCATTGCAGTCGCAAAGCCAGCCGCCGATCCGCGTGACCGCAGAGGTTCCCGCAATTGCTCTTACACAGCCCGAGAAGGGCCAGTATATCTTTGACCTGGGACAGAACTTCGCTGGCGGCGTTCGTTTGAAGCTGCGAAACCTGCCCGAAGGCACACATGTTAAGCTTCGGTTCGGAGAGATTCTTCAGCGGAACGGCTATCTTAATCCATACACGTCGGCTGCTGGCCAGATAAAAGGCATGCGCAAACTACCGGATGGCACTCAGCAGAGTGTAGGAGGAGCCGGTGCACCGCCGATTGCCTGGCAGAAGGACGAGTATATCGCTGCTGGGCGTCCTGTAGAGACCTGGTCAACCTCGTTCACCTTCCACGGTTATCGCTATGTGGAGGTCGAAGGTCTGCTTGAACGTCCTGATCTTGATACCGTGACCGGCCTGCGGATGAACTCCGACGTGCCCTCAGCCCTTTCGATCACTACCGATAACGAACTGATCAACAAGATTCAGAAGATGTGTAACTGGACGTTCAAGAGCAACATATTCAGTGTGCAGTCGGACTGTCCGCACCGGGAACGATTTGGGTACGGAGGTGACCTCGTAGCCACCTGCGACACGTTCATGATGAACTTTGACATGGACAGGTTTTATGCGAAGGCGGATGCAGACTGGCAGGATAGCGCCCTGCCGGATGGCATGCTTACCGATACCGCTCCCTTTGTAGGCATTCAATATTGTGGTCTTGCCTGGGCAATGGCCCATCCCCTGCTCCAATACCGGCTGGCACAAGTGTACGGTGACAACCGACTAACTGCCGACCAGTTTGAAACATCACGAAAGTGGTTCGATCTGGTGATCAAACGCAATCCGAGCCTCATCATCTCGGAGGGCTTGAGCGATCACGAAACACTTGCCCCTACATCGACGCCGGTTCTAGTTACGCCACTTTTCTATCAGACTGCGCTGATTATGTCGAACCTTGCTGCCAGCCAGTCGACTACCGGTACTCCTTCCCAGCGCGAAACACATCTGGCACAAGTGACCTACTATCAGAACCTTGCTCAGCGAATTTCGGATGCATTTTGTGCAAAATATGTTGATTCTTCGACGGGCAAGGTGGCCGACGGAACCCAGGCGTGCCAGGCATTTGCACTTGAGACTGGGATATTACCGCAAAGCTTGAGGACGATGGCATTCAATCGCCTTGTAGACGTGATCACGGGGCCAGATAAGCTGCATGTGTCCACAGGGATCTTTGGAACTAACTTCGTGCTGAATGCACTATCGGCGAATGGTCGTGGGGATCTCGCCGCTCAACTGGTGCAACAGAACGACTTTCCAGGCTGGGGATACATGCTGAAGAACGGAGCGACAACTCTGTGGGAACACTGGGCAGGTTCGGATGGCACCTACTCGCACAACCATCCTATGTTTGGCTCCGTTAGCCGGTGGATCGCGCAATGGGTAGGCGGAATTGAACCATCGCTCAATAGCGTAGATTTTCACCCACTGTGTCTAACAGAAGTTCGAAATGTGACATGCACCTACCATTCCTGTCGCGGTGATATTGCCTGCAGCACACACCGCGATGGCGATACCGTAACCATCGATGTGCACATTCCGGTCGGAATGGGCAGCCACATTATCCTACCCCCGCATCGGGGTGCAGCACAGTATGGTTCCGGCGAAATATGGCCTGGCATAGAAACGACAGTTCTCGATGCTACGCCAGACCACAGAATAGAGCGAATCAGGCTGAAGAGCGGAAACTTTAGGTTCACGATCCACTCCTGAATCGCCCTTAGAAGTTCATTGAATACCTGCGGCGAGGTATTCGCGGCAGCCTCCGTTTTCGTGCGACCGCGATTCGCTCATACACTGGTGGCGCTTCGGAGTCTGCAGCCATCTTGAACTCATCCGCGTGGGCTTTCCAGATTGCAGCCATATCATTCACTTTGGCGGAGTTCAAAGCAGCCATGTCGTGCATTTCGCTCCTATCCGACACCATGTTGTAGAGCTCCCAGGGACTGCCGGGTCCTTCCGCAACGATTTTCCAATCGCCAATTCGGATCGCTCGATTGCCCCCATGATACCACCAGAGGTAGTCGTGATCGACAGAATTGTCGCGAACAAATGTCGGCGCAAGGCTTCGTCCAGGAGATGGTGGAATATATAAGCCGGCTGGCCCTGATGACGGCTTGTGTACGCCAGCTAGTTCCAGAATTGTCGGCATCAGATCGACGAGATGCCCGGGGTTTCGCCGCAATTCGCCCCTCGACCGAATACCTGCCGGCCATTGTGCGATAAGGGGAGTAGAGATACCGCCCTCGTGAACATATATTTTAGAAAGTCGCAGAGGCGTGTTTGCGAGGTTTGCCCAGCCAGCTTCAAGACAAACAAAAGAATTTGCGGATCCAATCTCCGCGGTTGCTGTGTAATACTTCGGGCTGCACTGCTCTGCGCTAGCGCCATTGTCGCTCATGAACAACACGAGAGTATTATCCAGGGCACCCATCGATTTCACCTGCGCAAGCACACGTCCTATCTCCTGATCCATCCTGTCAACCATCGCAGCATGGATCTCCATCCGTTGCGCCCATTTCTGCCGAGCATCTAACGAAAGAGTATTCCAAGCTGGAACTCCTGGGGTGCGTGTGGAGAGATCGCAGCTAAGAATCCCCTTTTCCTTCAAACGCTTAAGGCGCTGACTGCGTAGGATGTCCCACCCAGCATCGAACCTTCCCCGATACTTTGCAATGTCTGCGGCTTCGGCCTGAAGCGGAAAATGAGGTGCAGTGAAGGCAAGATACTCAAAGAATGGGCGATTCGAGTAGCTTTGCGAATGGTCACGCAGATGCTCAATTGCATGATCGGCAATTGCGCGAGTTGCGTAGAAGCCAATCGGAACATCTCGCTCTTTGACACCGTCAATAAACTGTGAACGTGGATTGAAATAGTTAGTTGTGTCGTGCAGGTAATAGCTGCGGTCGAAACCTTGCTTTAGCGGGTTCCCGTCCACGTGCCACTTACCAGCATGATAGGACCGATACCCAGCCGGTGCAAGATATTCCGGTAATAGGTGAGCCCATGATGGGCGAATGGTGGCAGGCGGACCTGCGCAACCCGGCGAGCGATCGCGACGGACCTGCTGGGCGTAGTAACCCGTAAGAATGGCAGCCCGGGAGGGCCAACAACGCGTAGTGTTGTAGAACTGCGTGTAACGCAGCCCATTTGAGGCTAAAGCATCGAGGTTCGGAGTACGTACTTCCCCTCCATAGCAGCCAATGTCCGAAAAACCCAGGTCATCTGCAAGAATTAGCAGAATATTGGGTTTGGCAGTCGGCTGTTTTGCAGAGGCAGTAGCACCGGAACCAAGTAAAGCCAGGGCGGTAAGCGCAAGCGCTGGGAGAGTGTGCCGCACCGGTATCCTCCTGTTCAGTGTTCTGCCAGTATTTAGTTATGGTTAGAGTAACTAGTCTACCGTATACGATCCGATTCTAAATACGGTTTTATCTGGAGTCGCAGTTAGTTCGCCAGGCAACCTGCCGGGTTCTCTGACTCCGGCACCTTTCCTACCCGTCAGGTTATCCCCAAGTTCCGCACGAGCCGCCTCTGCGATTCTCTGTAATTTCTTTACTATGTCAGGATGCTGATTGGCCACGTCTTCCTTCTGGCCGATATCTACGGCAAGATCGTACAGTTCTGCCGATCGCAGTTTTAGACGCTCATACTTTGCTGGAACGCCATCACGGCCGCCGGGCCTGCCGCCAAGTGTCTGATACGTATGTGGTAGCATTAACTTCCATCTGCCGTCCGCAGTACAGACAGACTGAAGCTGATTCAATTCGTAATAGAACCAGTAGGCCTTATGCGGGTTCTTTGCGCCAGACTTGCCCGATATGATGGGCCATACATCTTTGCCATCAATCATATGATCGGGCAGGTGGGTTCCCGTGAGCTTTGCGATCGTCGGGAAAAGGTCGATTGTCATTAGCATCTGCCCGCTGACGGAAGCTGGTGGAATTTTGCCTGGCCACGACATGATACATGGCTCACGTGTGCCACCCTCCCAACTTGTTCCTTTGCCCTCCCGCAGCGGTCCCGCAGAACCTGCATGATTGCCGTAACTTAGCCATGGGCCATTATCAGAAGTAAAGACAATCAGTGTGTCCTTTTCTAGGCCAAGTCGCTTCACTGTTTTCATAACTTCGCCAACGGACCAATCGATCTCCATGATGACATCGCCGTAGAGACCCTGTTTTGACTTTCCCTTAAACTTGCTGCTGACATGCAGCGGCACATGCGGCATTGAGTGCGCGAGATAGAAGAAAAAGGGATGATCCTTATTCTTCTCGATGAAGCTAACGGCACGCTGCGTGTACCAGGTGGTCAGCTGCTCTTGATCTTCATGCGTCAGGCCATCTTTAAGGATCTTATCGCCTTCGATAAGCGGAAGGGGCGGATAGGTTCCCGGCTTTGCCTCTGGATGGTAGGGCCACATATCGTTGCTGTAGGGCAGGCCCAGATACTCGTCAAAACCGTGATGGGTAGGGAGAAACTGTGCTGGCCGGCCCAGGTGCCACTTTCCCGCCATCCCTGTTGCGTAGCCCTTCTGCTTAAGCAACTGAGCAAGGGTAACCTCCGTATCCGCAAGTCCGTGCTTTGCATCTGGCCCTAGCGCACCATGGATTCCGAGCCGGTTCGGATAACAGCCGGTGAGAAGACCGGCTCTGGAGGCGGAGCAAACCGGCTGCGGCACATGAAAGTTAGTAAAGCGACGGCCCTCCCGGGCCAATTGATCGAGGTTGGGAGTCTCAAAGCCTTTGGCGCCGAACACGCCGACATCGCCATACCCTTGATCATCGGTGAAGATAATGATAATATTCGGCAGGTGTCGCTTTGGTTCACCTGCAGAAGCACGCAAACCCGAAACAATTATCACGCTGACAGCTGCCAAAGAGCAGAAAGCACCACGTATTGTTCTTCGAACCCACGCGGACATTCGGGAGAGCCTATTTCCATTAATCAATAGCTTTTCCTATCGTAATCCCGACGTTTTGTCGTTGGAACCACTTATCACACATCGAAAGCCGGTATGGCATGCTCCAGTATCGATGGCGCCTTTTCCCCTGCCTCCCGGCATGTAGCGGTTACAATACTGATCGCTACAGAGAAATGACCCGCCGCGCTGAACGCGTTTCTTCTGACCAGGTTCATCCGGATCGTAACTGTCGGCTGGCCCTTGCGGGTTATCAGAAGGACTTACCGAGTAGTAATCTGCACGATACCAGTCGGAGCACCACTCCCACACATTCCCTGCCATGTCGTAAAGTCCATATCCATTCGCAGGAAACGCTCTCACGGGAGATGTTCGAACGTATCCGTCAGCAGCGGTATTGCGATTTGGAAAACTCCCTTGAAACGTGTTTGCCATAAACTTCCCAACAGGTTTAAATTTGTCTCCCCATACATAGGGCTGCTGATCTTTGCCACCGCGAGCCGCAAATTCAAACTCGGCCTCGGTTGGCAGGCGTTTACCTGCCCATTTCGCATATGCCTCGGCGTCTGCGAACGCGACCTGCACGACAGGATGGTTCTCTCTGCCAGTAATACTGCTCCCCGGACCTTCTGGGTGCCGCCAGCTTGCGCCGGGTAGGTAGGTCCACCATTGGCTAACATCATCCAGCCGCACGGAATGGTTTGGAGGAGTAAAGACAAGAGAGCCGGGGACCAATTTGTCGGCTGGCACTCCCGGAAAGTCCTTCGGATCGAGCTTCTGTTCCGCAACCGTCACATAGCCCGTCGAGTTGACAAAGGCGGCAAATTGAGCGTTTGTTACTGGCGCCGCATCGATCCAGAAGGTACGCACCGTAACCTTGTGAATTGGCAGCGCATCGGTGAACTGCGGGAAGTCGCTGCCCATCCTAAACGAGCCTGCAGGGATTCGAACCATGCCATCGTGCGACTCAGCAGGCGATTTCACTATTTTCGAATCCGACTTACTGACAGCGTTGTGGCAGCCAGCGACAAAAAGTGAAACCGACACAAGGCTGATATAGCCAGATCGATTCACGCGACGAAAGCCTTCACAGCTACGCAAGGAGATCCTTTATCACATGACCATGAACATCGGTTAAGCGGAAGTCTCGGCCCTGGAAGCGGTAGGTGAGCTTTTCATGATCAACGCCGAGCAGATGCATGATTGTCGCCTGAAGGTCGTGTACATGGACTGCGCCAGGTGTAAAGACATCCTTGCTCGGGGTGATCGGAGTACCGGAGGCATCTGCGATGTTGTAGCCATAATCATCCGTTCGACCATACGTAAAGCCTTTACGCACACCGGCGCCAGCCATCCAAAGCGAGAAACATCGCGGATGGTGGTCTCTGCCATAGTTGTCTTTGCTCATCTTGCCCTGTGAGTAGCTGGTTCGTCCAAACTCTCCACCCCATACCACGAGCGTGTCTTCAAGCAGTCCGGTGCGTTTCAGATCCTTGATTAGCGCTGCAGTTGGCTGGTCCGTCCGTGCGGCGGTGTTGCGAATGTTCCCCGGCAGGTCTCCATGGTGATCCCAACCCTGATGGTAGAGCTGAATGAAGCGAACGCCACGTTCCGCAAAGCGACGCGCCATGAGGCAGTTTGCTGCATATGTTCCAGGTTTATGTACATCGGGGCCATACATATCCAGAACGCTCTGCGGTTCCTTCGTAAAGTCGGTTACGTCTGGAACGCTTGTCTGCATTCTGTATGCCATCTCGTATTGTGCAATTCGAGATTCGATCTCGGGGTCCAGCTCATGCTTAAACTGCTCGCGATTTAGGGCATCGATCGTGTTTAGCATTTCGCGCCTCGAGGCGGCTGTCACCCCCGCGGGATTGTTGAGGTACAAAATTGGCTCTTTGCCGCTGCGGAAATGGACACCTTGATAACGCGAATCGAGGAAGCCATTCCCCCAGAGGCGCGCATAGAGCGGCTGATCTCCCTGTCCAGCCGTTATCAAAACCACAAAGGCTGGCAGGTTTTCATTCATCGATCCCAGACCATAGCTAACCCAGGCGCCAATCGATGGTCTGCCTGCTATTTGTGCGCCGGTCTGAAAAAAGGTAATTGCAGGATCGTGATTGATTGCCTCAGTCCACATCGACCGGATCATGCAGATTTCGTCGGCGACTTCGGCGGTGTGCGGCAGGAGATCGCTGAGCTCCACTCCTCCTTTGCCATGTTTGCTGAAGTTAAAGATGGAACCTGCGAGAGGCAGCGAAGCCTGGTTCGCGCTCATTCCCGTCAGGCGCTGTCCGCCACGAACAGAATCCGGCAGTTGCTCACCGTTCTTTTGGCGCAGAATGGGCTTGTAATCGTATAGGTCCTGCTGTGCTGGCCCACCACTCTGGAAGAGGTAGATTACGCGCTTAGCCTTTGGTTTGAAGTTTGGGAATTCGGGGAGACCGCCAATGCGATGTTCAGATTTTGGAGTGTCGGCCATGGCAGATAGGCCAGCTACCTGAGACAACCCGAGTGCCCCAAGGCCGAGTCCTGCATTCGATAGAAAGTGTCTTCTTGTAAAAGATAGCGGGTCCATATGCTCCCCTTACCTGTTCCAGGTAACCGCATCCAGATTGACAACGGCCTGAGCAACCACCGTGGCGGCAGCCAGGTCGACAAAATTCATCGTGGAATCCGGCTTACTGTCGCCAACATGCACAAGCAGTGAGGCTGCATCTGGTGTTGCTGAGTACTCTTCATGCTGGCGCTTGTACAGTGCCAGTAGCAGTTCCTGCTCGCGCGCAGTCGGTTCTCTTACTGCTAATCTTCTGAAGATCTCGGAGATTTGTGCAGCCGGGCTCGACGTTGATTTTAAAGCTCGTGACGCGACCTCTCTGGATGCTTCGACAAACTGCGGGTCGTTTAGCAGAACGAGAGCCTGAATGGGTGTGTTTGTTGGCTGTCGCCGGGCCACGCAAAACTCACGGCTTGTAGTATCAAAAGCGAGCATGTTGGGCATCGGTGCAGTGCGCTTTACAACCGTATAGACGCTGCGCCGATACAGATCCGTGCCAATGCTCTGCTGGTACCCCGGGCTCATGGTGTTGCTCTCGCGCCAGAGGTCGCCAGGCTGGTAGGGGCTGACGGGAGGACCGCCCATCTTCAGATCGAGCAAGCCTGCAGCCTGAAGCGCCGTATCTCGAATAGCCTCGGCGCCGAGTCTCTGACTTGGGCCCCGTGCCAGCAGATCGTTGCGGGGATCGCGGTCCTTCAGATCCAGGCGCACGGCAGATGCCTGGCGATACGTGCTTGAGAGAGCGATCTGACGCATCAACGCCTTAACATTCCAATTGCCACTAACGAAGTCTCGCGCAAGCCAGTCCAGCAGTTCTGGGTTAGTGGGAGGTTTTCCCTGAAGTCCGAAGTCCTCAGCGGTCTCTACTATCCCCTTGCCGAACATAATCGCCCAGAGGCGGTTCACAGCCACGCGTGACGTTAAGGGATGATTAGCAGCGACAAACCAGTTTGCCAGCGCAAGCCGATCCAGCTTAACGCCAGCGGGTATCGGAGGCAGTGAGGCCGGGACAGAGCGAAGCACACGAGTAGAATCGTTCTGCGGCGCGTCGTAACGTCCGCGTGCAAGAACAAACGTCGGTCGGATGCCGGGCATCTCGTCCATGACGGCAACCTCCGCCTGTGGATCTTCCGCCAGCCAAATTTGCTGTCGTGCATCCGCAAGCGCAGTTCGTGCTGACTGCAGTTCGGGTGATATCGCAAGCTGCCAGTACTCTCTCAGCTCCTTTTCATGTGCTCCGGGATCAGCCAGAGCGTCATTGATCGCATGTCCCGTAACCACGTCGGAAATCTCAAGAGGTGAGCACTGGCGATTGAAGATCGCTAGTTCTGCGACGGCGCCGCCCTTGAAGCCTCGATCCCTAAACCGCTGGCCAAAAACGAGATTGTGTACGCCTGTACCCTTCACCATTTTGTCGCGAAGGATAAATTGATCCGCGCGCGCTCCATTTATGTAGATTACAAGACCAGCTCCCCGGCTGGAGCCATCGTAGGTTACCGCGACGTGTGTCCACGCATCCTTAGGAATGGCAGTCTTAGTACGTGTCGCTATCGCATTACCCGGCCAATGGCGAAACATGCGTGCCGTGAGGATCCCGTCCTGAACCATCAGATCGTAGCCAAATGGCCCTGCATCGGTGCCATCGGTCGCCGTATACACAACAGCTGCGCCATCCGCAAGTCGCGGATCCTTCATCCAGAAAGCGATTGTGTACGGCGTGTGGCGTGTGAACTTTCCTAACGACGGAAAGTTGATATTGTTTTCGCCATCGAGAAGCGCCGCCATCAGGCCCGGCTTTGGCCCGGGAACAAACTTAACTTCGTCCGAATGCCCTCCGGGTTCTTTTGCCCCTGGCGCTGCATTAACAATCTGATTGTTCTCAAAATGATCGAGGTGGAAAAGTCCCTTCATACCTGGCCTCGTTGGCACAGGTTTTGAATTTAACCAGGCTTTGAACTCCGCATCCGAGTTTGATGCAGCCTTATCGAGATCGGTAGCGCTCTTCGCAGCAAGCGTAGTAGCGGCGGAGAGCCGCACAGACTGATCCGATGTCGGAAGGAGCAGAGAAGGCGAAGGCACAATGTCCGAACGATCGTACATTCCGTACTCGTCGATGTTGTTCAGGAATGAAGCAAAGCTATAAAAGTCTCGGGTAGTAATCGGGTCGTACTTATGATCATGGCAGCGTGTGCACTCGAGAGTGAGGCCAAGAAACGCGGTTCCAAGCGTTCTTACCCTGTCTGCAACTCCCTCCATACGCCACTCTTCAGGAACACTCCCACCCTCGTTCGTCATTCTGTGGAGGCGATTGAAGGCAGTCGCAAGGCGCTGCTCCGTTGTGGCATTCGGCAGCAGATCGCCCGCAATCTGCCACGAAACAAACTTATCGTAGGACAGGTTTTTATTGAAGGCACTAATGACCCAATCCCGATACGGCCACGTTGGGCTTAACTGGTCGCTCTGATAACCGTAGCTGTCTGCATAGCGTGCGACATCCAGCCATGGCGCCGCCATGCGCTCGCCATATCTTGGAGAGGCAAGCAGCCGGTCGACTACCTTTTCAAAGGCACTCGAAGTGCGGTCTGCCACAAAGGCATCGCGCTCGGCAGTTGTCGGCAGCAAACCGGTAAGATCCAGCGTGACCCGCCGGATCCAGTCTGTTTTGCTTGCCGGAGCGGAGCACGAAACGCCCTCCTTTTCAAGCCGAGCCAGCACAAATCGGTCTATTGGATTGCGGCACCACGCTGAGTTTTTGATGGATGGCAGCGGAACCGTTGTGGGCGGCGGAACGAACGCCCAATGGGGCTGATACTTAGCCCCTTCTGCGATCCAACGCTTCAAAAGCAGCTTTTGTTCCTGAGTGAGCCTCTTGCTGAAGCCAGTCGGAGGCATTACACCTGCAGATGCGGACGCCATGATGCGTCGAATTGCCAGGCTCTTTTCGGGCTTTCCTGGAACAAGAACACCCTTCGCCACCGCAGATTCACGCTGATCTATGCGAAACCCGCCGGCGCGCTTGTTTGCATCTGGACCGTGACAGACGAAACAGGTTTCGGTAAGTAGTGGCCGAATGTCCTTGTTGAATGAAATTAGCGGCGGCGACGCGGCTGAAGGAAGCGCTGCTATCACGGTGCATACAAGGACAGTAGTCCGAGCCGTTCTCGCGGACGCAGAGAGCGGTGCACGGAAGTCGGTTCTATGTTTAAGTAAGCCAGTCATCGCGCTCGTCCCGATCCAAATGGTCTGTTGCTGTTTTCTACTGATCTGAGGAATCGCCATCACTCTGCTGCTTCTGTCCTTTTTCGGGAGTGCCAACAGGCTTAACGACATCCCACTGTTTTTGAGCGGTATCAAGTTCATGTGAAAGCCGCTCCATCGCTTTCACATCATTCCGCCCAAGCGCTTCGTAATACTCTGCGCTCGTGCCAAGCACTATGTTCTCTAGGAGACCAGGATCATGGTCACCAAGCTTAATGCTCCACCGGTAGTGATCTACTGCCGAAGCATAGTGATGAGACCGGTATTCGCGGTTGCCAGCCCACCACTGCCAGGCGCTGCTCCACGGAACCCACCTGATGCCTGTTACTGTCAATACCGCCATGATCGCCATGGGAATCCAGTACAACGGGCGCCTACGTGGGGCAAAGAACAGATATCCAATGCAAAGCCCGAAGAGGAGCCCCCCAAAGTGGGCGCCATTCGCAACGGGAAGGATGTTCAGGTAGGTCGTAATGATACATAGGACACCCCACCCTATGAACAGGTTACGGTTATCCTTGGACGCCAAACTGCGCCACTCGATTGAGTTGCCGCGGCCACCCCATATCAACCCAAACATCGCATAGCCAACGCCAGACATCCCGATGCCGGGTACACCTGTCAATCCAATCTGGACGCCAGAAGCGATTATTGCTCCGCCAACAAGAAATCCCAGGTAGGCGAGCGGAGAGAGTTCGCGCTCGATTGCCGCTCCGAGGCGCCACGTCCACATCATGTTGAAGATGATGTGGAAAAGATCCCCATGATAGAAGATACACGTAAGCATCGCAGAATAGTGGCCATTCCAGATGTCTTCCGGGCTAACAACGCCGATATGGCCGATGCTGTAAAAGGGAGAACCTTTGTTACTGCCAGAAAACCAATAAGCTGCGGTGAATACTACAGAAAGCGCCATAATCAAGATCGTGATTATGGGCTGGTCTCCAGCGCTGCTTGGTCTCGAAGCCCGGCTCTGCGAATAGTCAAAATCGTCGGGCATTTGCGCTCCGCGCTGCAAAAAATCAGGTGGTTGATGTGATCATTTGGTTCGACGTCGAAGGATAACATTCCTGCTCTGACGTAGATCAGTCGATCAACAGCACGTTCACCACAACTGGGGTATGAATAGGTACACTCCGTCTATCGTTTGATGAGAATGATAAACTTGAGGAAATGCTAACATGTCTCGACAGGTGCCAGTTGTTCGTTATCGTTCGACAGATTGCCATCAAGAGGTCGATCTCGTCGCGGATGAAGCGCCACTACAAATTGACGTAAATGGAGAATCATTAACACTGACGATGCGGACGCCAGGCGACGATGAACCGCTCGCTCTGGGCTTACTGTATTGCGAAGGAATCATCAGTCACACGGCAGATGTGGCTGAGTTTTCAATGGAATACATATCAAAGGCCGGACAGGCGCCTGATTTACTTAAGATTGTCCTCAGCAGTCAGGCACCGCTTACGCGATCGGGTTGGGAGCGCCGGTTCCCATCGACCAGCAGTTGCGGAGTTTGCGGAAAGACCGATCCAGATTCATTACAATGCCTTGCGGTGCCAATTGCACAATCGACTTTCACGATGTCAGCCAGCGCGATCTATGCACTGCCCACCGAGATGCGATCGGCGCAGCGCGCCTTCAATTCCACAGGCGGATTGCACGCTGCAGCGTTATTCAACAAAAGTGGTGCACTAATTCGCGTGTATGAGGATATTGGTAGGCATAATGCCGTTGATAAAATTATTGGAAGCGAGCTTCTCAATGGCGTAACCGACTTCTCGGACCGGATCTTGCTAATAAGTGGTCGCGCAAGTTTTGAGATTGTACAGAAGGCGGCAGTCGCTGGAATTCCTATCCTCTGCGCTGTGTCCGCGCCATCCTCCCTCGCCGTGCGGCTTGCGCACGACATGAACTTAACTCTGGTGGGCTTTCTTCGGGATGAAACAATGAACATTTACACCGGGACGGGGAGGATAACGGCACGGTAGGTATTTAGTTTTAGGGGTTAGGTTTTTGGGGTTGGTGGTAAGGGGTTGGGACGATCTCACCTCCCTCTTCCCTTATTCCTTTTCCCCCGACCCTCTTCTCTCTGGCGTGCTGTTTACATATTCCCAGCCGAAACGCCCTTTGATGCAGAGGTTACCGTTCGTGATATCATGATCGCGAGGAGAGGAGGCTTTAACGATGCGGTCGTCCTGAACGGTTAGCTCGAGGTTGCAGCCTACCCCGCAATAGGGACATACGGTACGTGTAACTGCCTGTTTCTCTTCACACCAGTTTCCAACTTCGCGCATATCGAATTCGGATTTAGGCATCAATGCGCCCGTTGGGCACACTCCGATGCAGTTCCCACAGAACACGCAGGCAGACTCGTTCAAGGGTATTACGAACTCCGTTGAAATCCGAGCTTCAAAACCTCTGCCTGCTACGGCGATGGCAAATGTATTCTGTGCATCGGCACCACAGGCTTCAACACACCGGTAACAAAGGATGCACTTTGAGTAATCTCGCACGAATAGGTCGTTGTCGATTTTGACTGGAGTTGCGACTGACCCAATCTCGCCAGGCTTCAGCGCTTCGTGAGAGCCGGCTCTGCAAGCATCATGGTTGGTCTCTGCGCGCGCAGCTTTTTTACCAAATCTCTCCAGATCTGCGCCATAAAACTCGATCCAGCGTGCGATATCTGCAGTCAGCAGGCTGAGATCTACGGAGGAAAGCAGCAGTTCCAGCACCAGTTTACGCGCATGCTTGACACGGACGCTATCGGTAAGTACCACCATGCCCTGTTCTGCGCGGCGCGAGCATGCGGGCACAAGAGTGCGTGCGCCTTCCAGCTCGACGACACACAATCGACATGCGTTAACAGGCGTGAGCCCTTCTAGAAAGCAGAGGCGAGGCGTCTCTACGGATGCTGCGTTTAGTGCATCCAGGATTGTGCTTCCCTGCGAAACAGTAACAGGAAAGCCGTTTATCGTTAATGTAGCTCCGCCGTGCAGCGAGATAGGGTTGGTCATGTTATTGTCGCAGAATTCATCCTGAGGCGCGAGAACGTCGAAGCGATCGCGATTGTCGCAGTCTGCCCCAAACCACAGATAGAGGCATCCTTCATTGCAAGCGCGAGGTCATTAAACAGAGCTATTTCAGCGTCCCGGTCGGCGCCAGGTTTAAAAAATCGTTCGATAAGCTCCTCAACACGAACTGTTCCAACCCGGCAAGGAACGCACTGGCCGCAAGATTCATCGCGGAAGAAACGCGCTATTCGTTTTACGATGTTAGCCATATCGATCGTCTCGTCGAACACCATGATCACACCAGAGCCAATGGATATACCAGCAGAGCGCGCACCTTCCGGTGTGAGCTCAATATCCATCTCGTCACCGCGAACAAAACTGCCAGCCGCTCCGCCAACCAGCACAGAATGTATCGGAGTATTATCCGGTGTGCCGCCGGCGCGATCGATCAGTTCGCGAAGCGTTGCACCGGGCTGCGCTTCGTAAATGCCGGGCATGGAAACGCATCCTGAAAGGCAGAACAGACGGGAACCGGTTACCCCACCACGTGCGGACTCAGCAAATGTGTCGCCGCCGTACATTAGAATGGGCAGTACGTTCAAAAGCGTTTCAACACTGTTAATCACCGTTGGCCTGCCAAACAAGCCATGCTGCACCGGAAATGGCGGCTTGGTGCGGGGCTCGCCCCGCTTCCCCTCGATCGAATTCAACAGCGCCGTCTCTTCACCACAGATGTACGCACCGGCACCACGTCTAACTTCAATATCGAAGTTGAGATCATGATTCAAAATGTCGGAACCGAGCATTCCATGGCTTCGTGACTGCTTAATGGCAAGTTCGATCGCTTCAGCGGCTTCCGGATATTCCGCTCGAATATAGATGAACCCGTGTTCGGCGGATGTGGCGAAGCCGGCAATCGTCATCGCTTCGATCACAGCAAACGGGTCCAGCTCCATCAGTATCCTGTCTTTAAATGTCCCCGGCTCCGACTCGTCTCCATTACAGACCACATACCGCGGATTTCCGACCGCCTCAGCGACCGCTTTCCATTTCATCCAGGTCGGAAAGCCTGCACCGCCGCGGCCTGTTAGCCGAGACGCAGTTAATTCCGCTAGCACACCCTCTGGCCCTATCTGCAGCGCACGGCGAAGCGCAAGGTAGCCTCCGGCGAAGCGATAGGCATCTATACCTGGTGTTGGGGGCATAGCTGCGCGGGACAGCAACGGGAGCGACGTACCCAATTGTTCACCTGGAAATGTCGATTCGGCGCGGCGCGGAACCGGTATCTCCGGATGCAATAGCAAATGAACCAGGTTCTGTGAAGCCGCATCGGCGATCGTCACAGGTTCCGAACCTGCCGTTTCACAAAACACGGCCGTGCCACGTTCACACAACCCCAGGCACGGGCTTCGGTGCCAGGCAGTGGCGCTATCTTCACGGCGGACGCCTTCGGCCCCAAATTGCTCCTCCAGATCATTACAAATCGCATCTGCACCCCGGGTTCTGCAGGCGATATCGTCACAGACGTGCACAGTGCGTCTGCACGGAGATTGTAGATTTATGAGGGCGTAAAACGATGCGACGCCGTATGCCTCCGCTGGAGGCACATTTAGCCTATATGAAATGTAGTTGAGAGCGCCTGGGCTTACGCCGCCAAACTGCTTCTGGACATCGAGCAGCGCAGGAAGCAGAAGATGTTGCTGTGAACGTCGCTGCCCGGATGCAATCCGAACGGTTCGGTCATCACGCGGTTCGGAATTTGAACCTAGAAAGCCATCAATGCTTGCTTTTTCTTCTGCGCTAGCTTCGTCGTTAGAGTACTTAAGGTCCAGCGGCCTATCCCCCAGCTTCGCAAGGCTTCGACACTATTGCCTCGATCCTTATCGAGGCTGCCTTAAACTCGGAAGTGCCTGACCGTGGGTCGGACGCCTCATTTGTGAGGATATTGACATCGGTATCCTCTGAGAAGTGGAAGGTCATAAATACGAGGCCCTCTCTCAACCCGGGATCGATGTTCACCACCGCTTCGATCGCGCCGCGTCGAGAGACAATACGAACACGATCATCCGATTTCAAACCGTAGTTAGATGCATCTTCGGGAGATATGTCGAGCCGTTCCCCGAAACGGAGCGGCGACGCATATGCAGAAGTCTGCACTCCTGTATTGTATGAATCCAGCCTTCTGCCCGTCGTTAGGCGCAGTGGAAATTCTGGTGTGATCGGATCGAGTGGAGGATCGTCGAACACCACGGTGAAAGGAGCCGCTGACCCGCGCTTTTCTAAGTCCCGCTCCCATAATCGACCATGAAGATAGGCTTCCCCTACCGACTGTTCATCGTAACAGGGCCAGGCAATACCGCCCAGCGCCTCGAGACGAGCATAACTCATTCCGCGATGGACGGGCGAGAGAGAGCGCAGTTCGTCCCATACCTGTTGTGGGGATGGTCGGCCCCAATCATAACCCAGACGAGCAGCCAGATCCGATAGGATATCGAGGTCGTCACGTGCCTCGCCTGGCGGGCTTAAAGCGCGCCGAACGCGTTGAACTCTTCGCTCCGAGTTCGTTACCGTGCCTTCGGATTCACACCACGAACTACTTGCTGGCAAAACGATATCCGCCATTTCCGCAGTCTTCGTGAGAAAGATATCCTGTACGACCAGGCAATCAAGACTTTGCAATCGCTGATGGGTTCGAGAGCTATCTGCCTCAGATTGTGCAGGATTTTCGCCTATGCAATACAACGTGGTTAGCTCGCCCTTATCCATAGCATGAAACATCTGTGTAAGATGCATACCGTAATGTGACGGGATGGGTACTCCCCAGGCGCTCTCGAACATGTGCCGTGCAGTAGGGTCTCGCTCAATATCGTGAAAGCCTGGCAGCTTGTTGGGGATGGCGCCCATGTCTCCACCGCCCTGAACGTTGTTCTGTCCTCGAAGCGGTGTAAGTCCAGACCCATGCCTTCCAACATGCCCGGTAAGGAGCGCAAGGTTGATTAGCGCGAGAACATTATCGACCCCGTTGTGATGCTCAGTTATTCCTAGAGTCCAGCAAAGCTGTGCACGTTCCGCTGCAGCATAGTCGAAAGCGAGTGAAGAAATCGCTTCAGGAGGCACTCCAGTAATTTCGGAGGTGCGGTCGAGCGTCCACTCATCAACGCTGGCTGCGTAGCTCTCATACCCTACGGTCGCGTTATCGATGAAATCTCTATTCGCTAGATCCCTGTGAATGATCTCGCGAGCAAGGCCGTTTGCGAGTGCGATATCCGTCCCAACATCAATTCCAAGCCAACCATCTGCCCACTTTGCAGTAGTCGTGCGCCTGGGATCAACAACGTAGAGCTTTGCTCCATTGTTGAGTGCTTTTAAAACATGATGAAAGAAGATCGGATGCGCTTCTCGCGCGTTGGATCCCCACAGAACGATGATATCGGCCTCTTCGGCCTCATGGTACGAGCTTGTACCGCCGCCCGCTCCAAATACGGTCGCCAGACCGACGACACTGGGAGCGTGTCAAGTGCGATTACAGCTATCGATGTTATTCGTACCCATGACCTGACGGGCGAATTTCTGCGCCGCGTAGTTAACCTCATTCGATGCTTTTGAACAGCTGAACAGACCAAATTGCCGTTCGGCTTGAGGACGTACGGCGGCAAACGCCCGTGCGACTTTTGCAAGCGCATCGTCCCAGTCAGATTGCACTAGCACACCACCAACGCGCACAAGTGGACGAGTT
>CAIXIX010000481.1 GCA_903919615.1 uncultured Chthonomonas sp. | reverse complement strand
TTTCTAAGGAGGGCGGCGCTAGCCCTCCTTAGCGGGGTGCGGGGCGGAGCCCTGCGAAAGCACTATCACGGGGCGACAGCTCCCATCGAAAAGTAAAGCAAGCGACGACTGGACAACATATATAATTTGTGCTACACGCCGACGACCGCGTGGGGACACGCGGGCTCCATATGTTGCGTTCCGATGGCGGGGTGCCCTACCGCCTTGACTCCTTGCTGCGCTACGGCGGCGGCAGGGAACCCGGGCGGAGCCCTGCGAAAGCACTATCACGGGGCAAAGGTTCCCGACGAAGAAAAAACCAAAGGGCGAAAACAGACGACATAAAACCACTATCACAATGGAAACGCTTCCTACGAAGCGAAAACCAATCGACGATAGAATGACTCACCAGACAAAACACACATTAGCAACATTCAAGCGCCGCAGAGACTTTCGCACAAACTCGCGGACATATCGGTACAATCAAAACAGATCATTCGCTGGTCTGGAGTAATGTTATGCTGCTTTCGATGTTGAATTGCCTTATGCTGGCGGCGCTACCCTCGCAGGCTGCTGCCGCTCCTCTGATCGATCTCTCCACTGACGCTTCTGTAAAGCGCATTCACGCAAGCGCACCATCCGAGGTGACCTTTACACACGAGCCGAAAGGGCTTGTGGTGGTTTGCCGCCCGGGCAAGAGCGGCTATCCAGGCATAGATATTGCGCCCGAAGGCACGGTCTGGGACCTCTCAAAATTTGGCCACGTGGTGGCGCAGATCACCGATGTTGGCACCGCGCCGCTATCTGTGGCGCTACGTATTGACGATGATGGCGACTGGCAGACTAACCCATGGAACTCCGAGACGGTCTATCTTAAACCCGGCGAGACGCAGACCGTGCGAGTTCGCTTCGGCTACTCCTGGGGTAAGCCCGGGCATGCGCTGAAAACCAAAAACGTCATTCGCCTGATGGTATTTACCAATAAAGCGGAAGCAGAGCAGCAGTTTCGTGTTGAGTCTATCGTCGCCGGCGGCGCTCCCGGAGAAAAGCCTCTAGTAGAGTCAGGTGATGTTAAGGTGAGGCCAGTCGACGGTGTCTTGTTAGGGTTGGAAGGTGAAATTCCATCGTTGGAGTCTCACAACGCGGAAGCTTCTCTCACTGGGGAGCGCACGCTTCGGGTCAGATTTCATGCGAACACTCCTGATGTCACCGCCATACTTCGGCCGGCCATGGGAACGTGGGATTTGCGGGATTGGCTGCAGGTCGTCTCGCGCATCCGAAACACAGGCAACGCACCGTTAATTGTGAAAGGACGATTGGATAGTGGATCGGGCGAAGGCGGCTGGGTCGCGTCGAAAGCGATCGCTCCCGGCGCGTTCGCCGATCTCATTCTGCCATTTGCGGGTCCCGTAATTGCGCTGCGGACCAAAGGCGAACCGACAGCTGGAACAAAATTTGAGAGCGATCGGGTCAGCGCGATACGTTTCTCTGCTGATGGCGATGGCGAACGCAGCTTCGTAGTCGATACAATCGGAGCCATCGTTCCTCCCACTCCAACGCTTCCAACCTGGCTTGGCAAGCGTCCTCCTGTGCCGGGAAATTGGAAACAGACCCTCGCTGAGGAGTTTAATGCCCCAACGCTCAACGACAAGATCTGGACCATCTACCATCCAAACTACTGGGACAAACAGGCGCACTTCAGCAAGGCTAACGTGATCCTCAAGGATGGCAAGGTGAGGCTGCGCTTCGAGGCGAAGCGCGGACACGCCGACGATGATCCATCGAAACCTGAAACCGACTACGCAACGGGCTTCCTGACCACGACCCACAAGTGGACCCAGCTCTATGGCTACTTTGAGTGCCGTATGAAGCTGCCGCACGCACCGGGTATGTGGCCCGCCTTCTGGATGATGCCGGACAGGGGCGAGGCGGCAGGCGGGGCACGAGAGGACACCGCCAATGGCGGGATGGAGATCGATATCCTGGAGTATCTCTCCCGCTATGGACCATATCGATATAACATCGCCACCCACTGGGATGGATACGACAAGGACCATAAGTCGATCGGCACCGACCACATCTACGTTCAGCCCGATCGCGATGGCTACTACACGGCAGGAGTACTATGGGAGCCCGGCAGCCTGACCTTCTACTGCAATGGCGAAAAGGTTGCGCAGTGGCAGGATGCGCGTGTATCCAGCGTGCCGATGTATGTGCTCTTTACAGCGGTGAGCGGGGGATGGGGCGGCAACGATCTCACCGGTCAGGGCCTTCCGGATGATTATGTGATCGACTATGTGCGGGTGTGGCAGAGGGAGCACTAGCCAGCGAGCTGGCAGAGAAGTGCGCTTCGCGTGGGAAGTAGCAGAAGTTTATCCGTCCGATTGATGAGAGCGGCCAGGCAGATACCGCTGCCCGCTGGAGCATTGAGGATGAGCAAATAATGCGAGTCTATAGTGTGAGGTTGGCAGTAAGGCTGGCTGTGAATGCAGCCGCGATTACCATTGCGGTACTGACCGCGCCAACGCCTGCGGTATCACAAGCGAAGCAAATATACACGCCCGATGAGCTCGTCGTGTTGAATGGCATCGGTGGGTTTGGCGATGTGGGCCGCATTGAAACGAGCCGGACGCTAATAGCGCCGGGCAACGCGAACGGTTTCTCGCTGCGTTTCACCTGGCAGAACCATGGTCAGCCAGGCTACTGGTCAATCCGACAGCCGATGCCGGTGGGCATCGATCTCGCGCTTTACGACACGTTCTCCTGCGACCTGTATGTGGTGAGCAATGAGGGCGCAGCCCTTAAGTTGTTTCTATACGAACCCT
This sequence comes from uncultured Chthonomonas sp., assembly GCA_903919615.1. GTDB lineage: Bacteria > Armatimonadota > Chthonomonadetes > Chthonomonadales > Chthonomonadaceae > CAIXIX01. The sequence goes on along the minus strand of CAIXIX010000481.1, from coordinate 3,388 downwards.
CTGATAACCGAAATGTAATCTGGGATCACTCTCTGAATGACGCCGGTGTAGGACGATGGATTCACATCCAGGTAAAGCGAAGCGAGATGCGCCCATGGCTGCTCTCCGCAACCAAACCTGGTTGGGACAATATCATTGGGCTCTCGATTGAGCCCTTCGGCGAAAAGGCAGTTTTCTATCTTGATAACCTGCGGCTGTTGGGACCGGGAGGCAGAACGGCAGAGATAGTCACGACTGGTGACGACGGATTTCACGCGCCCGCTTCGTGGAACGAGCCGGTCGAAAAACTACCAGCCGCAGGAACGATCTACTATCCCTACGATTCGGCACACATGGCAGACGACGCCCTACGAGGCTCCCCGGAGCAGTTCGCGAACCTGCTTGGCCAGGTAGGCACTCCTCTTTCCGGCTACACGCCAAACCTGGTGAGTGTTTCGCGCGAACTGCGCTCCGCCGGCATTCCGACGATCTACTACAGTTCATTTGGCTCTGGTTACACGCGATATTTTACGCGTCGACGGGCCTGGGACTCCAATGCCCTCGGCCATACTCTCAACTCCACTCCTGGCAACCTGACCGGCTGGGACTATCAACACACCTTTGCGATGGCCCATCCCGCGGTGTTCGAAGCCGAGAAGCAGCGGATCGATGCGCTGCTTCATGCAGGCATCGGCACCTGGATGGTTGTGGACTACACCTTCCCGTGGATGGAGACCCTTTGGGGCTACTCGGATGCAATGGTATCGGCGTATCGACAAGACCTTGCGGGAACCGATGAAGGGCTGCACATCCGTCAGCCTGGCAAAGATAGCATCCTGAAATTTGCCGACTATTTTCGCGCGTATAATGGCTTCGTCCCAGCTCCCGCTGATACCGGACTACCTGCGTGGAATCAATTCACGCCTTACCATCCGGGAGACGAGGGTCCATTTCGCGATGCGCGGCAGACACTGTTCATGCAACTGCGATCTTATGAGTGGCTCAAATTGCCAGACCGTGTAGGGCGGTACTACGCAAAGAAGGGCGGCAATCCACTCTGGATTATCCCGAATCCAGAGGACACCAATGGCTCTAGCGATTATGTGTTCATGCTGCGCTCTGCCGGTGTAGGCAATCTCTTCCCGGAATACTTTGGCTGCCTGGGCTGGGCTGCAGAGGCCGGATACGCGAGCCTGCCGTATCTGCGAGAACAGGCGGATCGAAGTGGATCCCGATTATCCATCATTCAGGAGACTGGCGCAGGAGGTCACTCGGCGCCGTATCTCGATTGGCGGCTGTCCTACGCCGGTATCTATGCGCTGACAGCCGTAGGCCGATTCGACGACATCGATAACGACTTTATGGATGAGTCGCCCTACAGTGAGATGCGTGATCCAATTAAGAACGCGTATCAGTTCACCAGATTTCGAGATGGTGTTTCCAAGGGAATGGCCTTTCGGCAGGTAAAGGCCGAGAAGCCGCAGCGGCCAACGGCGCAGATCCTGTGCGTTTCCGAGCGGCCTCCGGCGAAATCGGTCGGCAGCATTTTCTTTACACTTAACCAGCCACATTCGCTGGCTGCGGGACTTTCGCGGGCGCATCTTGTGTTCGATCTTCGAGACAGCCTCGATCTGGATCGAGTTCTGGATCGGTACCGTATCCTGGTCTATGCTCCGCGTGCTCCTCGCGTAGGGGACCTTGCTCTCATACGCCGATGGCTGCTGGCGAAGCCCGGCCGAACGCTGATAACGCATAGCTTTGTACCGACGCGAGACACCCGGGATTACCGCGGTTTGAACAATGGCGCCGAGCTCGGCAGCGTAAATGGCGGTGCCATGCTGGGAGTGGGGCGGATCTCCGCAGGAACGGCTGTGAAATGCAATGTGACTTCAGTCTCTACATGGCTGCTCGGGGTGTTCGTCCACCGGCTTGAACTTGCGTCACCTCTCACACACTGTGAGTTTGGCCAGCCGCTTGTCAAGACAGACGCCGGGACACTCGTCACAATGGCGCAGATTGGCGGAAGCAGGGTCATCTACCTGCATTATACTCCTGGCGACTCAACGGACACTCAACGCTTTGATGCGGCGCTACTGCGAGATATTGCTGTCGCCGAAGGCATAGCGCCGACGTGTGAAACCGATTTCGATGCGCCCGTTGAGGTGTTTGATGTGAAGGGCGGCAAGAGTGTGATTGCGTGGGATGCGTCTGCCATGGGGCGCTGGACCTTTAAGTATGAGCCCGGCATCGCGCCTCTCGGCTTCGATGCGCCCGGAGTTTCTCGGGAGATCCGCCTACCTGCAAAGGGGACTTCAAAATGGCTTGTGTACGACTTCTGGACGGACCGGCTTGAAACCGTTGTTCCTGTCGATGGAAAAGTCATCTTGCGGATGAAAGATGTCATAACCTCGCTCTACTATGTTGGCCCGGATACCGCGGAGTTTCGAGCAACGCTGGATACTGCAAAGCGAACACGAGAGAAGATGCGCAGTCTTCATTTCTAGGTTTACCAAATTACCAAACTACCAAATTACCAAACTACCCAACCTGTGCATGATTCCTGTTGTATCGCGTCGTATATCTGTCGCGATGAACAGTTTACACAACGACTGGAGGAGATAACAGTTGACTCATTTTCTACTGATGACCGCGATGATGGCGGTTTTGTGCGCCGCTGCATCTGCCGACGATGGGCATACTATCTTTGCACCGGGAGCAAAGCTGGAAAAGATATCCGATCAGTTCGCCTTCACCGAAGGGCCTTCGTCGGATGCGCATGGCGACATCTACTTTACCGATCAGCCCAACGACCGAATTATGAAATGGAGCGCAACGGATGGCAAGATCACGACCTTCCTGCAGCCCTGCGGCCGGTCTAATGGAACCTGTTTCGATGCTCACGGAAATCTGATTACCTGCGCTGATGAAAAGAATGCGCTCTGGAGTATAGGGCCAGATGGAAGTCACAAGGTCCTGGTTACCGATTACAAGGGGAAATTGCTTAACGGACCTAACGATATCTGGGTTCGTCCAGATGGCGGCATGTACCTTTCAGACCCATTTTATCAGCGTGACTACTGGCATCGCGGCCCGATCGAGCTTTCATGCGAGGGCGTGTATTACCTGCCTGCAGGTAAATCTGAGCTGGTGCTAGTGGAATCGGGGCTGGTTAAGCCGAATGGAATTATAGGAACTCCGGATGGCAAGATCCTCTATGTCGCCGATATCCGTGGCGATAAGACCTATGCTTACGACATTCAAAAGGACGGAAGCATAACACACAAACGACTGTTCTGCGAACTTGGGTCAGATGGGATGACCCTCGACAGCGAGGGCAATGTCTACCTCACCGGAAGAGGCGTAACGGTGTTCAATAAGGCTGGAAAACAGATAGAGCATATCGATGTTC
>CAIXIX010000480.1 GCA_903919615.1 uncultured Chthonomonas sp. | reverse complement strand
TATCTGGTACTTGGTGCGATCAACTCAGCCATACCGTTCCTATTAATATCTGCCTCAGAAGTGCGGCTGACAGCTTCTATGGCGGTACTGCTCAACGCGACGAGCCCGCTATTTGGCGCTGTGGTTGCATCCTTTGTGCTCAGTGACGCTCTTACAGCCCGTAAGGTAATCGGCATTCTCACGGCCATTTGCGGCGTATGTGCATTGGTCGGATGGAGCCCCATTAAGCACGATTTCGGTTCGCTGCTATCTATTTCGGCATCCCTTGCCGGTGCATTGTCTTATGGTTTTGCAGGCGCATACATCAAGGCAAAAATGAAGAATGCGCCTGCGATTGGAATGGCATGCGGCAGTATGCTCGGCGCGGCGGTTCTCATCTCGCCATTTGCTGCATTTTCTCACTTTATGGCGCCATTAAATGCAGCCGCCGTTGGAAGCGTAATAGCTCTGGCATTTATATGTACCACGCTGGCCTACATCCTCTATTTTCGGCTGGTAATCTCCGCCGGCCCGGCGAACGCGCTTTCGGTAACGTTTTTGACGCCAGTTTTTGGACTGGCATTAGGCGCGATATTTATTGGAGAGCCAATAACTCCAATTAAGATCGTGGCCTGTTTAACCATAATTGGTGGAACCGCGATCATGGTGGGCAAGTGTTAACTCCCCGTTTGCTGCTATTTCCAATGCATCTTGTCGTCACCTAACATTGACTGAATATAGTTAAGTTGAGCGTCATGATAGACGATGTGGGTTGCCGCGAAAAGCGCCCACGCGTAGGCAGGAGTTGGCCCCTGATAACCTGGTACAAGCTTGTCCAGTCCGGCATCATCCAGTGCTTCGAATGCGGCCAACAGCTCATCGGCGGAATCTTTGAACGCAGCTGTGGCAAGGGTCAGATCCAGAGCATCACCACCTGCCTTAATCCACCCGTTGGGAGTATCCCTAGTTAGTGCATCGCCGCGCAAACTTGCTGCGAACCAACGGTTGAGTAGAGCACATTCATGGGTGAAGTCGGCAGCTGACCGGGCCTCGCCACCTGGAGACACTGCAAATTTCTCGGCCGGAAGGGCTCCGAGGTCCTGCTGATAGCGAGTAACCGCTTTCACAATTGAGTTCTTAACGAGCTCGCGCACATCTGAAGTATTCACAGTAAGCTCCTTAATCCGCGCTGATGTTCTGGTGGTATGCGTTATTAAGACCACCCTGTGAGTATACGAACATTTGGCACCGTTTGCAGCAGGTGACGGCGCACTGCTTTTACGAGTCAAACATTAGTGCAACCATCCGAACAATTTCATCGTAGTTTAATAAGTAGTGACTCAATTATTAATAATCTGAGGTTTACTATCTAAGGCAAGTGACCGCGACAGAGCAATCGATGAGAGCAAAAGTACCCGCGCAGCTACTCGCGCAACCAGATCAATCAAATGGCCAGACACACGACCATAACGGAAGCGCAGATCCTTGAGGCCGCGCGAGACGTATTTCTCGAAGAAGGCTACAGCGCCCTAACCTCGACCATAGCTCAACGTGCCGGCGTTTCAGAAGGCTCGATTTTCAAGCGGTTTGGCACAAAGGAGTCTCTATTTTTCGCTGCTCTTCAGATTCCGCGCCGGCCACAATGGCACGACGACCTGACTACGCGAACAAGCTCTGGCGATCCCGAAGCAAATCTGGCTGCAATCTGCGGCTCAATTTTAGTTCACGTTCATGTAATGCTTCCCAGACTGATTACAACAATGGGTACGCACAAGTGCTCTCCCGGTCGAGATCCGTTTGCAGGAATGCCAGAACCACCAATGGTTCGCGATCGCAGAATCCTCGCAGAGTATCTAAGAACCGAGACCGCTGCTGAACGAATTTACGTTGAAAATCCAGAATTACTGGCGGAGATGCTGTTGGGAATGGTTGTACATCAAGCATTTCAACTTTACACGACTCGCAAGGACGCGGATGAGGATGAGCTCCGCTCCATTGCGACTAAGATGGTGCACGCCTTATGGTGCGGGATCGATCCAAATAGTAATCGATCTTCGGTTGAGGAGGTTTTGTAGATGACGGCAGGAACTGTTAAGCGTAAACGATTTGGCTGGCTGCCGTGGCTTGGCCTCATTGTTGTTTCCGCGGCGCTTGTAGCCCAAAAGCGAGCCCAAAACAAGGCTCCGGGACCAATCCCCGCTGGAGTTGAGGTAGCCGTTGTGAACCTCGGAACACAGCAGCGTAAGGTCTCATCTACGGGTGTTGTTGCGTCTCAGACAGGCACACAGGTGAAAATCGGATCACAGATAGCTGGCCCGATCAGATCGCTGCCCGCGGATGTTGGTACCGTTGTTAAGGCGCATCAGGTGGTGGCGGTACTAAATCTGCCAGACATCGAGGCCCAAACCGACCAGGCGAGGGACAACGTGCGCTCATCGGCTGCTGCATTGGACCAGGCAAAATCCCGATATAAGCAGGCCGTTGAGGCATCCGGATTTAATTCCGAAGCGACCGCTGCGCAGATTGCCCAGGCGGAAGCGCAGTTGAAGGCGGCAGAGGCAAATGTCGATTCTTCCGATGCCTCCGCAAAGCTACAACCCATTCAAACCACGACCGATATTGCCAAAGCAACCGCTGCGCTTTCATCCGCAAAATCTGCAGAGATACAGGAGCAACAGACAGTCGCGCAGCAGATCCAACAGGCTCAGGCAAATTTGGATGATGCACAGGCAGGATATGTCACCGCTACTAAGACTCTCGCTCGACAGCAAGAACTGCTAAAGAAAGGCTACATTGCTGCTGAGTTGGTAGATCAGTCGGATGCAGCGTTTAAACAGGCCGCTGCGAAGGTTAAGAACATGCAGGCGGCGTTGGACATTACGCGCGAAAAGACGCGCGCCGACCTGCAGTCTGCTAAGGATGCAGTTGCGCAATCGCAGGCGAGCCTCGATGCTGCCAAGGCTGAGATCTATCAGGACAAATTGCATGACGCAGCGTTAAAAAACGCAATTGAATCCCGAAAGACCGCTTCCGCAACACTAAGGCTTCAGCAAGCGAATGTTCGCCAGGACCAGATCAAAAAAGAGGCCATTGTTGAAGCGCAGGGCGCTCTAGTTCAAGCCGAAGCATCTCTGAAACAGGCACAGGATCAATTGAGATATCAGCTCGCTCAGCTCGACAAAACAATAATCCGGTCACCTATCGCAGGAACGGTGCTTTCGATTACGTCTCAGCAGGGTGAGACGGTTGCTGCAGGTTTCTCGGTAACAACGCTGATCACCGTGGCCGATCTCGATCGCCTTGAAGTTCGCGCCTATGTTGACGAAACAGACATCGGCCATATACACCTTGGTCTGCCAAGTGAGGTTCGTGTCGAAGCTTTCCCCGGCAAGGTATTCAAGGGCACAGTAAAGAAGATTGCCAGCGCATCCACCACAAAAGATAATGTCGTAACGTACGAAACGACGATCGCGGTGGAGAACCCAGGCGGCCTCCTTCGCCCAGACATGACAGCCGACGTATCAATCATCCTGGGCGAACGGTCCAACGTTCTATTGGTGCCATCTGAAAGTGTGCATCGAGAGGTGCGCAGATCCGTCGTTTATGTTCTGCACAAGAACAAACCGGAGAGTGAGCGCGTTGAGGTTCGGCCCGTCGAGGTTGGCTTTGATGATGGCGCCACCATCGAGATTAAGTCTGGACTTCATCCTGGTGACTCCGTGGTTGTTGCGGGCCTGCCAAGGCTAGGAATAAAGGCGCCCGACTCTCAGGGAGCAAGCCGATGACGACAGCAGGTGGTACCCTGCCATCGAATGCTAGCAGCCCAAAAGCGAACCTCAAACCGCTCATTGAACTCACTGACATCCACAAGGTGTACACCATTGGCGATCAGGAGGTTAGAGCGCTCGACGGTGTTAGCCTGGATGTGCGCGTCGGTGAGTTTGTGGCAATCATGGGACCCTCCGGATCCGGCAAGTCAACACTCATGCATATCCTTGGCTTGCTTGATGCCCCAACTGAGGGCACCTACCTTCTCAATGGCGAGAATGTTGGATATCTGGAAGACAAGAAACTGGCCCAGGTTAGAAACCGTGAGATTGGCTTCGTGTTTCAGAGCTATAACCTGCTTCCTTCCTTTACGGCAGTAGAGAATGTTGAGCTTCCCATGATCTATGGAAGCGTTCGCAAACGACGTGAACGGGCAATGGCAGCGCTTGACCGGGTTGGCCTGACAAACCGAATGCATCACAAGCCTACTGAGTTGTCAGGAGGTCAGCAGCAGCGTGTCGCAATTGCACGGGCAATCGCAACGGAACCGAGCGTGCTGATGGCTGATGAACCTACCGGCAACGTAGCCACACGGCAGGGCGAGGAAATTATGGCCATATTCCAGGAGCTTAACCATCAGGGAATGACCGCCATCCTTGTTACCCATGAACCGCATATAGCACAGCATGCAACACGTCTCGTTCAGGTTCAGGATGGTCGAATTTTGGCGGATCAGCCCATTCGGCACCGCATTCTGGCGGCAGAGTGGCTGGAGCAGCCAGGTAACGCGTTTGCATCGGGTCCTCTGGATCTGTAGGAGCATCTCATGACCCCCCTGGACACTTTTAAATTCTCGATGCGTGCGCTGCGAGACAACAAGATGCGCTCGGCGCTGACGATGCTAGGCGTTGTCATTGGCGTTTCGGCAGTCGTCACCGCTGTATCCGTCGGACAGGGCGCATCCACCAACGTCACGAACTCGATTGGTCAGCTTGGTAACAATTTGCTAACCATCATCCCTGGCAGCCCCAAAGTTAATCCTGGTCAGCCGGGCCTTGGCCCCGGAGTGCAGTCTTTGAGACCCGCAGATGCAACCGCGATTCTCGAGCGGTGCAAGAACTCAGTCTCGGGCGTATCTCCCCAGGTTCGTTCCTCAATCGTCGTTAAATCCGGCAATAAGACGTGGAGAACGCAGCTCACGGGGTGTATTCCATCGTTCATGAATGTCAATAACTATTCGGTTGAACGTGGGCGAGCTCTCAGCCAGGGCGACGACGACGCTAGAGCGCGTGTCGTATGCATCGGGCAGACAGTAGTTCAAAGTCTATTTGGAGCACCGGATTTCAACTGCATCGGCCAGGAGATCTCTATAAACAGGGTTCAATTTCTGGTGGTTGGCATTCTTGCAAAAAAGGGCGCGAACACGTTTGGACAGGACCAGGACGACGTCGTCCTGATGCCACTGATCACTGCGATGAACAGGGTACTGAATCAGAGAAACTTGACGCTCATTAGCGTACAGTGTAAATCCCCCGACAAGATCGAGCTTGCGCAAGAGCAGATCGTCTCCTTGCTGCGCCATCGGCACCAGCTCGCTCCTCCATTCCCCGATAACGATGACTTTAATGTCCTGAGTCAGGCACAGCTTCTCACGATCATTCAGACGATTGGCGGAGTTTTGACGCTGCTGCTCGCAGGCATCGCGGCGATTTCGCTCACGGTCGGTGGGGTCGGCATCATGAATATCATGCTCGTTTCGGTAACGGAAAGAACGAGGGAGATTGGCATTCGAAAGGCGCTTGGCGCGACTCAGATGAACATTCGCAGCCAGTTCCTAATCGAGTCTGCCCTGCTCTCGTGTGCTGGAGGGCTCGTCGGCGTCGCACTGGGTGGAGGAGTTTCACTCCTTGCGGGCAAGCTAAGCGGATGGCCCATCGTTCCAAGCGCTGCAAGCGCATTTGTGGCAGTGGGAGTATCGGCGGGTATCGGAGTGTTCTTCGGGTACTGGCCAGCGGGCAAGGCTGCGAGCCTTCACCCGATTGAGGCTCTTAGGCGAGAGTAGGATTGTTTCACTTCGAGCTGAGCTCGCTCTACCCTGTATCTTTACGCAGCGCCTTTAACAGTTCGTGGGTGAGATCTCCAATTAGGGGCCAACGCGGGATACCGCCGCTGCCGTTGCACCGCAAGGCGTTACGGCCGCAGGATAGACCCTGCAAAGGATGGCTCGCACAAGAAATGTGGTTCTGCTTCGTGTCGCTTCGCCGCAAGTTATGGATCTGATTCTAGCCCTTGGCCGTAGGTTACGGTTCATTTGAAACCTCCCGCTAATCAATGAAAGGGCATCAACGCAAACAGTGGTCTTCGCGCACGCCACACGAACGGGCAAAAATATATCTACCGAGCATATACCAAACGCCATTAAGACGCGAAAACACAAATTCCCGATGTTCCAAAATGGGTATCTCCTCAATAACTCGGGGTAACGACGTCCAGGCAAGCGACTGCCTCCCAACAACAATTGTTGAAATTGAAGTCGCTCGCCTGTTAGCAACATGCGATCTGGTCGTGTACCGAGGTGCAAGTATGCTTTGTAATAGGTAGTTTCCCACGAGGCACTGAGGTTTAACTGTGTCGCTGCTTGTCGGATCAATTCTGCGAGCGAAGCTGCATCGGGACTTCTGCTGTGGTAATC
>CAIXIX010000479.1 GCA_903919615.1 uncultured Chthonomonas sp. | reverse complement strand
GCTGCGTTGATTGTAATCAGTGTGCTATCGCCGCCTCGTGTCCATCCGGAGCGATTTCGCGCGTGTCGCTGGCCACTCCTTACCAGATCAAACGATCTGCCCGGCAAGAGTCAAAATGAGCTGCTTACGACGAGCGTCAATCTTTACGTCTATTTTCGGCTTTGCTCTTGCGTGTGTGAGCTCCGCTGCGGACGATGAGATGAAGAAGCAGCCGCCTCCTGAATTCTCATCTGGGTACCATCCGCTGCAGCCAACAACGCCGTATCCCCGCGCGGAGATCTTTGGAACGATCGATGTGGTTGTGCTCGTTGTGGCGCTAATCCTGGCAGCCTATCTATGTCTAAATCGTCGGTCAAGGGGTGGGCTCCGCGCGCTATCTCTGTTTTGTCTGCTCTACTTCGGCTTTTATCGACAGGGCTGTATCTGCCCGGTTGGTTCACTCCAGAACGTCGCGCTTGCTCTTTCAGAACCCAGTTACCGATTACCACTTGTTGCTGGCCTGTTCTTCGTGATACCGATGGCGTTCACTCTGTTTTACGGACGTGTTTTCTGCTCTTCGGTCTGTCCACTTGGCGCCGCTCAAGAAACGGTGCTAATAAGACCGCTAACGGTGCCGACTGTAATCAATCGGGCACTTTCCATCCTGCCTTACCTATATCTGGGGTTTGGCGTGTTGTTCGCGGTAACCGGGAGCAGCTTCATAATTTGCCGTTACGACCCGTTTGTCGGTTTCTTTCGGTTGGCGGGGCGACGGGATGCCATCATGCTAGGCGCCGCGCTGCTGGCTTTATCGACATTTGTTGGGAGGCCGTATTGCAGATGGCTTTGTCCGTACGGCGTGCTGTTACGCTGGCTTTCACCCTTTGCGCGATATCAAGTGCATATTGCGCCTGATCAATGCGTCAACTGTCATCTGTGTGCAGATTCTTGCCCGTATGGAGCAATCAATGTTCCGCAGCCACAGCATCGCAAATCAGACAGACGAGCTGCAAAATCTCGGCTCGCGAGGGCGGTCTTCATCATTCCTTTTTTAATAGTCACGGGAGGTTTTCTTGGATGGAACGCATCGCCTGCGATTTCACATGTAAATAGAACGGTTTCGCTCGCAGACCGCCTGTGGCAAGAGGAGCACGGCAGTGCGATTGGAGCGAGCGAAGCAGCCACGGCTTGGCATCAGCTAGGCAAGCCGAATAGCATCCTTTACTTGCAGGCACGTCGTTTACGAAGCCGGTTTATCTATGGATCCACAATTATGGGTAGTTTTTTCGGGCTTATTCTGGGATTCTCGCTGGCCATGCAGCATCGGCGCAATGAAGGCGTTATCGTTTACGACGCTGATCCTGCATCCTGTTATAGTTGCGGTCGGTGCTATGATGCTTGTCCGGCTGAGCAGGAGCGGTTGGTACAGTTAACTGTTTTAGCCCCGCGAGAGCAGAGGCAATAAACATGCAGCAGCTACAAGATAATGCCATGTTAGCTCGTAAGATAGCGGCCGAACGAACAGCAAGGGTTGCCGCGGGCCTTATGACGATCACTCTACTGCTTCTCAGCGTAAACGCTATTCATTGCAGAAAATACGATCCTCTAAATCCGCCGAGGCTAACGACAGTGCTTGCCGCTCTCAATCGCGACCCTGCGAATGACAGTCTTAAGAAGCGGGCTAGAAAGCTGGATCGAGAGGTCCGGAGCGGGTACGTCCGCAGCCGGAATTTTGCAATTAACGGGCTATATCTTCTGCTTGGCGGCGCTGTAGTCTTCTTCGCTGCAACCGAATACGCCAAGTCCTTGCGCCATTCCCGACCTCTGCCTAACCCCGATCGCGGTCGAATTCTTGCCGAATCCGCGCTCGCAGGGCGAAGGGCAACGATGGCTGCAGGCGCGAGCGCTGCAGGTTTGCTTCTTACGTTGGTGGTGACGTCCCGTCACGACCCTGCGGCGGCCTGGTATAAAGGTATTCTTATCCTTCCTCCAGATTTACCTCCAGCAACAGTGGTTCCGCCCGGCGGCTCGTCGCTGGGCGCTCCGGCACCGGCGGCCGCGTCGTTATCTCAGCCGACAACCACGCTCACGCCACTCGTCGATTCTTCTCCCGCGACTTCAGTCCCGTTGTCGGTTCGCAGTCCCGTCGCGACGACTGGGCCAATGCCTGTTACGACTGCCGTAGTTCGCACACTGTCAGGAACATCGACATGGCCGTGTTTTCGAGGTGCAAGTGGAGGAATTGCTGTAGGAACTGCCCCAGCAATCTGGAACGGCCCTACCGGAAAAGGCATCAAGTGGCATGTGCCTGTTCCATTGCCCGGCCACGGTTCACCCGTTATCTGGGGACATCGGATCTACCTAAGTGGAGCGGATGAAACAAAACGCGAAATCTACTGTTTCGACACTACAACAGGCAAACTGCTTTGGCGAACGCCATTTCCTCTTACTGCTGGAGCGCAACCCGTAACACCTTCCAAGGACACCGGATATGCACCGGCAACCGTCGCAACAGACGGATCCTACGTTTGTGCAGTGTTTGTAAATGGAGATGTTGTCTGCGCGAATACGTCTGGAAAACCGGTCTGGAGGCGCAGCTTCGGTCCTCTTGAGAACATGTACGGCCATGCATCCTCACCGCTGTTAGTTGGTGATTCGGCGATAATTCAAGTGGACCAGGGTACTGACCCAGACAACAGTCATTCCATGATTTATGCGCTGAAACTGAAAAGTGGTGATATTGCGTGGAAGGCAGCGAGACCGGTAGCAGCTTCGTGGACAACGCCGGTGGCGTTGCGTGATAGTAACAAAACGCTGGTGATAACTGTTGCGCGGCCCTGGGTAATCGCATACAATTCAACGGACGGCACGGAGATCTGGCGCGCGAAGTGTGTAGATGGCGAAGCGACACCTTCGCCTGCGGTCGGCAATGGAATGGTCTACGCCGGTAATTCCGGCGCTCCGTTTTGTGGCATTCGGCTCAATGGGAGTGGGGACATCACCAAGGGTGGCATAGCGTGGAGTTTTGGCGATAATGTGCCGGATATCGTTAGCCCAGTTTATACGAATGGTCACGTCTATCTCATTTCATCACAGGGGCTCATCACGTGCCTCGACGCTGCAAAGGGCTCGAAGGTTTGGGAGCATGACCTCGCAACTCCCTGTCATGCCTCGCCAGTAGCTGCGAGTAATCGCATCTACCTCACTGATCGCAAAGGCGTCACACATGTGTTTGATACTGGAACCACATTTAAAGAGATCGCTGCGCTCCCACTGGGTGAAGAGTGCAGCGCGACTCCTGCGGTAGCTTCTGGTCACCTCTTTCTTCGTGGCACAAACCACCTTTTCTGCATCGGAGACAGGTGATGATTGAAGCGCTAAAATCACGCCTGAACCGCAATTCAAATCCAGTTTCCGGCGCGGTGCCGTCCGAACGTGACCCCTCAGAGTTTGTAGACGACCTTGTAGGTAAAACTGGTGGTGAGCAGGAGCAACTCATACCTATATTGCAGGCAATACAGAAGCATTATCGCTGTTTGCCTGAGGAATCGTTAAAGAGGCTCTCCGAAATAACAACAATAACGGCTGCAGATATCATGGGAGTAGCTAGCTTCTATTCTCAGTTTCGGTTAGGTTCTGTTGGTAAACATATCATTAAGGTGTGCCACGGCACTGCCTGCCATGTCCGAGGATCGTCGCTTACTGAATTGGCCCTGCGCCGCGAACTGAAGATAGAGGATGGCAGTGACACAGATCCGTCTAACACTTTTACCATGGAGCGTGTAGCATGCCTTGGATGCTGCACATTAGCGCCGGTATTGCAGATCGAGGATATTACCTACGCAAGTGTAACCGCGGACCGGTGTCTTTCGACTATCGAAGATTTCAAAAGTTTGCCAGAAACTCGAGCGAATAGTTCCGCAGATATCTACACCGTACCTAATCGACCAGGTCTGACGGAAATAAGAATAAGCATCGGCTCCTGTTGTGAGGCTGGCGGAACGCTCCCCGTGCGAGATGCTCTTCTGGACGCTGTTGAGGAGCTTGGGGCGCCAGCAATTGTCAAATCAGTGGGCTGCGTTTCGATGTGCCACCACACTCCGATGGTTGAAGTTGCGCCTGGTGACGAAAGCGATCCGGTTATCTATTGCGGAGTTACACCGGAACAGGCGGGAGAGATCGTAAGGAAGCACTTTCAGCCACGTGGCGTAATGCGATCTGCGAAAGCGCTTGCAGATATTTTCCTTGAGCGTTTTCTGGATAACGGCGCCGCTAAGCCTGTAATTCGTTATGCGCCCAATATGAGAGATGGCGCATTATGCGATTTTCTCGGAAGACAGAAGCGGATAGCTACGGATGGTTGCGGAAGCCTTAGCCCTCTAGATATTGAAGAGTACCTTCGACATGACGGCTTTGAGGCGCTGAGACGAGCCCTGTTCCAG
>CAIXIX010000478.1 GCA_903919615.1 uncultured Chthonomonas sp. | reverse complement strand
GCCAGTCGCACTGTCCACAGTAAGCTAGATTTCAGTCTGCTCAGCAATATCTAAGGCATCATCGACCTCAATGCCCAGGTATCTAATGGTGGATTCAATACTATGTCCTGAAGGACATAGACTTGACTATGTCCCGTTCCAAACTATGTCCCGCCGTTTCACGGTCGCCCCACAACAACAGGAACGTTGTCGTAAAACTGCAGACATAGTTAGCTCAACTACAGGCTCTTAAGAAACTCCAAGAGGCGATCACCGGGTCGATATCTCCCTGGCTTTGCGTCGGGTGGAATGGTCATCGCGAGAATCTTCTCTTTCAGTTCGAGATTTGCATCGATGTAGATCTGTGTCGTTTCGACGGACTCGTGCCCAAGCCACAGCGCAATCGTTGCTGGATCGACACCCTGCTGTAGAAGATCCATCGCAGTCGTGTGACGCAACACATGCGGACTTACTCGCTTACTCTTCAAAGAATCACATGTGGCACGAGCCTTGTCTACATGCTTGGACAACAGGTAGTGAACGCCGTGAGCACTTAACTTCCCGCCAGAGGCATTTGGGAATAGAGGTTGACCTTCCGCTCTGAGCGGTTCTCGCATCCATGCTTCCAATACTACCCGAGTGATTTTACTCAGTGGCGTACATCGTTCCTTGCGTCCTTTACCGATGACACGAACATGCGAGCCGACACCCAATTTCAAATCTTCACGCATCAACCCAGTAAGCTCCGACAAGCGAAGTCCCGTCTGCACCGCGAGCAGGATAAGGGCATAATCTCTCCGCCCTGACCACGTATGCTGATCGATGGCCGCCAAGAGAGCATCAACCTCCGCTCTCGTGAGAAATGGCACCAACGCTCGAGTGAATCGCTTGGATGGGATGGCCAGAACACGCTGTATTTGCGCAGCGTGTTCTGGTGCCTCAAACGCGACATAACGGAAGAAAGAGTGCACTGCAGTTAAACGCAAATTGCGTGTGCGAGCCGTTATGCCGCGAACCTTCTCTAATTCATTGAGGAAAGCTACGATGACAGGAGCATCAATGTCCGTGAGTGCCAGTTTCGATGGCGCTTTACGTAGTTTCTGTTGAATGAAATGCAGCAGCATCTTGAAAGTATCGCGGTACGAGGCGATCGTGTGTGGACTTGCCTGACGCTGCTGCATCAACCTATGGGTGAAGAACCCTTCCAGTAGTGTCGCAAAGTTCATCTCATGAGTCATGATTGTTCTCCCCAGCGTTTCTCCAATCGAGCCATTGCCTGCGACATCAATTCTGGACAACTACTCAAGTACCAATACGTTTCAGCAATGCATACATGCCCGAGATACGTGGACAAAATCGGCAACCTCCGCGCCGGATCCTCGCCAGAGAGGTACCAGCGCGTCAGAACTTGAACGGCAAATCGGTGCCTGAAATCATGCAGTCGTGGCCCCTTGCTCTCACCTTGCTTACGTAGTCCCACACTTCTGGAAAGTATGTAGAACGCCCGGTGAACGCGACCGCCGTCAAGTCGTGTGCCACATCGACTCACAAATACGAACGACGAGATAGGTCTATCGAAGAACTGACTGCGGCGCTCCAAGTAATCGGATAGGACAGCGCAGGTGGAGTCATGGATTGGAACAAGACGGGTTCGACCTAGTTTGGGCGCACGAATTGTGAGTATGGCTTGTTCGAGGTCGACATCCTCAATCTTCAGATCCAATGCCTCTGAGATCCGCATCCCCGTCACGCTCAAAAGTCCAAAAAGGCAGTGGAATACCCAAGGCCTCAATGGAGTCGATGGCGAAGCTGTTGGTAATTGCAGCGCAGCTGCCAACAAGCTCTGTATTTCCTCATCGCTGTAAAGATGTGGCGTTGCTCGTGATGATCGGTACGGAAGCAGTCCCAAAGGAGGAACTTCGGTCATGGCGTCCGTGGCACTTCGGTAGCGCGCGAAACCGCGCACAAAACACAGACGTCGAGCCCACTCAGCTGGCTGGACTGATGGTTTCTGCGCCCATTCCAAGGCGAGGCGTGTAGTGATGTGCGAGGCTTGGTGCGCATTCACATACTCGACAAATCTTGGCAACATCAGCGATTCTTCGTACATCTTGTAACCTAGGCCACGGCGAAGAACAATGTAATCCTGTAGTGATTCTTGAAGTGTGTTCATTTCGCTTCTCCCGGCCATGCAAACACTATCGTGCGCAATGCTTCAACATCGACTCTGGCGTAGATACTTGTAGATTGCGGACTACGATGGCGTAGCACCTCTCCTATTTCAAAGAGAGATGCGCCGCGTTGCAACATGCCCACCGCAAGTGCGTGCCGAAATTGGTGCGATCCCATGTGCGGCGCATCGACTTTTGCTCGCCGGAGTGCCCGCTTCACAATCGCGCCGACAGCATCAGAATCCTCCTTCAATCCTCGTATCGGTGCAATCGAACGGAGAAACAGGCTTCGGTCATCACTGGCCGGACGCCCAGACTTGAGGTAGGCCGCAATTGCTTTACCCACATCCGCCGGTAAAGGCAGGAGGCTCTCATGCCTACCTTTGCCATGTACCCGCAGTTGCGCCACGTCCCAGTCGATGTCGTCCAATCGTAATTTGATAACTTCGCCGGCACGGAGACCCAGGCGTGACAGGATAAGAAGCACGGCACGATCACGCAGACCATCTGCAGTGTGAGTGTCACAACCGTCAATTGCCCGCTTCGCATGTTCAGCGGAAATTGCCTTGGGTAACTTCGGTGTAGTTGTCCATGTGGCAACAGAGGGCACGCTAGCCACAAGTTGAGCAGAAATCTCACCGCAATACTGGGCGTATCGCAGAAACGAACGCAGTCCAGTGACCTCGCTCTTTACCGCGCAAGGCTGCAAGTGCGCTGCCTGCTGTCGAATGAATTCAATAACATCAGCAAGGAGTAAAGTATGGAGGCTAACTGTGCTGTCACCAAAACGATCTGCCAAGAACTGCCGAGCAGTTGTTGTGTAGCGACTGACCGTTCCGTTAGCGAGACCGCGTTCGGATCGCAAGTGGTGCTCAAACCCTGATGCAATGATGTCGATTGGGGTTTGTTGAGCTGCGGGAGACAACGCGCATACACCTTGTTGGCGTAAGAAGTCTAGCAATTGCTTTAAATTGAACAACTCACGACGTCGCGTTTCGATATGGCGCAATCCATATTTACGCGAACCATATCTACGCGAAAGACGGCGCTGATATCGCAAAATGTGGTTCTCATCCAGGTTGTCTAAAGCGATGTCACGTCGTTCAAGCCAGCGATCGAAAGCGAGTACCTGAAGTACCTTGATACGCATCAAGCTGATTGCATATTGATTCCTATCAAGCCAAGCAATGTATGCATCTAATTGTTTAGTCAGCGGGCCAGTTGCACCAGTGACAAGCAAATTTACGTTCTCAATTGATTGTTCCATGATGTTCCTCCTTGCAGGCGAAAATGCCTGAGAAGGAAGATAACAATGTGCCGCGTGCTTGGCTTCGAGTAACTACAATTCAGGCAGTTACGACGTTAACTGTACATAGTTTGGAACGGGACATAGTCAATTCGGCTGTGTCCGAGCAGCAATTGAATGGCCCGCAGATTCTTTGTTTGACGATAGATCAAAGTTGCTTTTGTTCGTCGCATTGTATGTGTTCCATATTTCGAGGCATCCAGGCCGATAGACTGAACCCATCGATGCACAATTCGCGCATATTGCCTCGTCGTGATGTGCGGAGATTCTTTCTGCCGACTTGGAAAAAGGTATTGTTCTGAACTAAGCCCCGCTTTAGCAATCCACGAAGCAACAGCGTCGCGGGTTTGTTCCGTCAACTCAAACTGGACTGGCCGATGAGTTTTTTGCTGCATG
>CAIXIX010000477.1 GCA_903919615.1 uncultured Chthonomonas sp. | reverse complement strand
GGACTTGCTGGCATCGATTTCGCCAACAGACTCTGAAGCGTACGAAAACATGACTCGAAAGATTCCCACTTTACTCAACTATTAAGATGCGTTCGCCCTGCCCTCTCAACCGATCGCTTTGACTTCCAGTCTGTTGCACGGGTATGATAGCAATCGACACGCACACCGCAATATTGAGGTGTGAACACATTATGCTGCCCGACGGCAGCATTTTCGATATGACCAGGGGTGTGATTTTGCCGGCTTTAGAGATTCGCGTTCCGCAGATGGGTGAAGGTTTGCAGGAAGTAGTCATCGTTGGCCTGCTCAAAAAGCCTGGTGAAGTTGTAATTAGGGACGAGCCGCTCTATAGCATGGAGACCGACAAAGCCGTGCTCGATGTGGAGTCGCCATACAGTGGAACATTGCTGGAGTGGTTAGTTTCTGAAGGGGATGTTCTGCCTATCGGCGCCGCAATCGCTCGCTTAGATGGCGTAGAGGTATTGTGCGATATAACTCTGGCTCCAGTTGGCTCTGTACCGGTTGCTGCGCCCGTTCAAAACGAGTTAGATTCACATGCACTGACCCAGCCCGCATACCGTAATTCTGATCGAATTGTCCCTCCTCGCACTCGCGCGTATTGCAAAGAATTGGGAATTTCAGAAGGCGAGATTTCCTTGATTCCTTGCGGCAGCACGAAGTTGCTGCCAGAAGATGTTGACAGATACATCGAAACTCGATCGAATGGTTTCAGCTCTGTTGAAAAGGCGCCACCACTGCTGGAGATGATCGAAGCTACCGATACTGTGGTCACAAAACCTGAAGTTGTTCAGGTTGAACCAGACTACATTGAACAACCGGTCACCGGTCTGCAGAGGATTTTCACGAGTCGGGTGCGTCGCAGTGCGGGCCTTGTAGTGCCAGGCACGATGACCTTGCCGATGTGCTGGGATCCTCTTGCTAAATATGTTAGATATCAGCGCGAACAGGATTTTACGTTTCGACCAACGGAGTTTCAGACGCTCGCTCACTGCGCCGCGCAAGCTACAAATAAGCATCTCAAGTTTAAATGCACACTGCAAGGCGACGAGACAGTCCGTATTTACACACGTCTAAACCTCGGTATTGCAGTTTCCCGACATAACGGTGACCTTGTTACAGCAGTCGTTAAAAATGCAGACACGCTCGATTATCGTGAATTCATTCGGGAAGCCAGATCGTCTATAAGTGAAGCGCGAGACGGCAACGATCAGGCAGATGCGGATACCCAATTGGTACTGACTTATCTGGGATCCTATGGCATTACCGAGGCAGTCCCTGTTCTCGTTCAGCCTGCAGTCGGTGTGCTGTTTATCGGCGCGACCTATCCAAGAGACAAATCAAACTGGGCAAACCTAACGTTAACGTTCGATCATCGGCACATTAATGGCGTGGAGGCGGCTGAGTTTCTGCGGTCCGTTGTCAAAGAGATTGACACGCTGACAGACACAACACAGCCGTAACGCTGTGCGCATGATCTCTTGCCGGACCAATTGCAAGCGCGGCAACCAATGGAGCAACGGGACTATGACCCCTGATAGAGTTACATCCAGGTCAACGGCTGCTCTCCTCTTACGACTGTGTGGCTACCTTTGTGTAATTGTGTTTGTACTAAACGCCAATTCACACATCCGGGCCTATCGCGACCGTGAGTTTGTAAATTTCCAGTCTGGCAAGCTGAGCTCTGCGCCACAGCAGAAGGCAAGACACCCTCTTGCAGATTTGAAGGACAGAGTAGCAGGCATACCGATTGTTCCTCGATCGGAACCTGGTATGTTTCCTAAATCGTGGTACGATCCGACTTCTCCAACTACTGCCACAGATCCTGACCCGAACCTCGTGCCTCTTGCAGTCGCAGGGATAGAGTCTGCGCTGCGGAAATATCCGGATCGACTCTTGAAAGAGAATCTTCGGAAGATCTACGTGGTTGACAACCTTCAGGTGGACGGTGTACCAAGCGGTGGCGTCAACGCACCCGAGTTTCGAACTCTGTACGTTGATCTGGATAATCTGGAACGTTCCGAGATCAAGGCCTGGGCAGAAGAGACGGTTCATCACGAGCTAGCTCATATGTTGGCGGATAATCATCCCTTGTTGTATTCGGCGGATGCGTGGACTAAACTTAATCCCGTGGGGTTCAAGTACGGTGATGGCGGAACTGAGGCAATTCGCCATGGAATGGATGGCGACGCGATCACAGACGAGTACTGGAGGCAGGGATTTGTCGAACAGTACAGCATGTCGGACCCGGATGAAGACTTTGCGACATTGTGTGAACGCCTGCTTTCCGGGGATCGAAACGTGGTCAAGGCAGCAGACCGATACCCAACGCTAAAGCGCAAGGAACAGGCAGTATTTGAGTTCTATCATCAGCTGGACCCTTCATTCACAGAAGCCTATATGCGGGGGCTCAAGCCGTCCTCAAAGTGAAGTTTCGATCAGATGGTAGCGGTCAAGCTGCCTTCAGATGCACCACTTTAATCTACCTCATGGGTATTGGATACTATGGTAAGCATTGATGTAACTGCTATTGCTACTGCCATCGATCGCCTCCTTTCGGAACCTTCAAAGTTTTATGTGCGGGTTGTGGAGCTCCTTCATACCAGCTTCTGCGCGGGCAGCACGGCGTTCTATCTTTTCGATGAGGATACGCGTCGGTTCTCAGTTATCGCTTCGGCGGGAGCCGGATTCTCCTTAGCTAGTCAGATGCAACAGCATAACCCGGCCGTACTGCTAAGATCAGGCTTATCGCCCGGCCCGGAGTTCTACTTCGGATCAAGTGATAACGAACCCGGCCTGGGAAATCGGGCAGTTTCAATTATCTCGCCGATCACCCAACCTGATGGCCGTCTAATTGGGCTGATTCAGATATGGCAGTCTAAGGGGCAGTGGGCCTTTGATAAGGAGACATTAGAGAACTGTAAACTGCTGGCATCTCACGTTTCCCTGGCAGTAACGATACTCAGGCAGCGTGAAGAGACTGCTCGCGTCGAGTACGAACTCGGAACGCTTACCACACTGTCTACCGCGCTCATCTCATCGATAGATCTCGAACAGCTCCTGGGCGGAGTTGCCGATGACATTGTGCAGGTCGTTGGCTTTACGCGCTGCTGCATCTATCTCTACGATCACAAACTTAGCGGATATTTGCCCCGCGTTTGGCGCGGTTATCCAGAGACAATCGGGCGCAATCATGCTACGTCTGGGGTAATCGGTTCGGTCGGCGCAACGCGAAAAACAGTCCACTTCGACCTGGCTCGCGTCGTAGCTCTTGAACCTCACATGAGCTCAGACGACTTGCGCGAAACGGCGAAGCTCAAGGGCTTTGCCAGGTCACTTGGATGCTCTGCATTTATGGCGGTGCCGGTCCTCAATGGGAAAGGCGAATGTATCGGCGTTGCCATTGCGGACAATAGGACGCGATCCGCAGGCATCTCGGTAGAACAGCGCCGACTGCTTGATGCATTTTCAGCACAGGCGGGCATAGCTATTGACAATGCACTGCTATATGAACGAACGCAGAGTGACTTCCTTAAGATCCGCAGATTGACCGAGTATACGGAAAACGTGCTGCTCTCAATTCCTGCTGGTATCGTCTCGACCGACGCTGAGGGACGCATCCTGAGAAGTAATAGCGCAGCAGATTATGCACTGTTACGAACTCGTGGAACCCTTCGGGGCCTGTTGCTGTCTGTAGTGCTGAAGAAGTTACATGTACCTAAACATGAAGCAAGCCGACTCTTGGAGCTCTTCGCTCAGGTGCTGGAAACTGGTGAGAGCGTTTACCAGTTTAAGCTGACCCCGCGATACTCCGGCACCGATAGAATGCAAAAGACGCTGCGTGTGAATCTCTCCAGGTTATCCTATCATGATGAGCCAAATGGGATTGTCATCAGCATTGAGGACGTCACTCAGGAAGAGGCTCTGGTGGCGCAGTTGGAGAGCGTTCGCCGGCTTGCTGATATCGGTCAGCTCGCTGCAAAAATGGCTCACGAAGTTCGTAACGCACTGTCGCCCATTAAGGCTGCAGCGCAATTTATCCGCGACGAGATGCGATCGATTGGATCGGACACAGACCTGCTCTGGCCCGAAATGATTATCGCCGAAGTAGATGGGTTGAGCTCGCTAACCGGAGCGATGCTGGATTACTCACGGCCAGTTCCAATCGACTCGCGTCGAGTTGCGCCCTCAGACTTACTGGCCGGCTGCATTGCTGCGCTCGCGCCCTTTATGGCCGAACATAACGTTCGGATAGAATGGGAGCTTGGTGACGACATTCCTGATCTTATAGCAGACCCGGTGCAGCTTGGACAGGCAGTTCGGAACATCATCATGAATGCAGCTCAATCGATGGAGTCGGGTGGTACGATACGGATCATGGCAGAATTCAACAGACGTGAGCAGATGGTAGCAATTGGATTCGCGGACAGCGGTCCTGGAATCGCTATACAAGACCTGGACCAGATTTTCCAGCCGTTCGTTACTACAAAGCCTAAGGGCACAGGGCTTGGGCTTTCGATTGTAAGAAAAATCGCTTCAGCGCATGGCGGAAGGGTTGAGGTCGAAAACATGCCGGAAGGCGGTGCGAAGTTTACTCTGCTACTGCCTTTAGCGCCGCCTGTCTTAAGAATTGCAGCCAACATTAGCGCAGTCTCTCCGGTGATTAGCCCACTTTCCGGCGGATTTGAGGGAACGTGATGAATCGTGTTATTCCCTGTGGACGCGAACTGCTGGCAGATCGTTGCATCTAGTTGAGAAAAACAGGAATAGGTGATACCCTATAGATGTCGATGCAAGGTCAACCAATTAACAGCCCGTTGGTCTCCGACGGTTGAGGTCGGCTTACGACCGCAGGGGAGATGAATGGCCCAGAGCAAGCCGCAGCCGAGTGTAATTCTGGTGGCAGATGATGAACCCAATATCAGGCGCGTTTTTGAAGCGCTTTTTGTAAAGGACGGACACACCGTTCTAGTTGCTGAAAATGGCAAAAAGGCGCTGGAAATCGCATCCACTCACACCATCGACCTTTTGATCTCGGATCTAATTATGCCCGATGCAAGCGGTGTGGAATTGCTTCAGAAAGTGAAGCAGCTTCAGCCCGATTGTGCGGCAATCATAATGACTGCGTACGGCAGCATTAAGTCGGCTGTTGAGGCGATGCGGCTCGGTGCATTCAACTACATCCAAAAGCCATTTGACCTGGATGAAGTTCGTATGATGGTTCGCAAAGCGCTAGAATTTAAGGCTCTCGCTGCGGAAAATCAGTTGCTCAAGCAGCAGCTTGCAGGCAGAGTTAAGCTGGACACGCTCGACTGCGTAAGCAGCAGAATGCAGGATGTCTATCGAACCGTTGAACGTGCCGCCGACAGCAGGGCGACCGTACTTATTCGTGGCGAGAGCGGCACCGGAAAAGAGCTCGTCGCCAGAGCGCTGCATTACAATAGCAAACGGGCCGCAAAGCCGTTTATTGCGGTTTCTTGCGCGGCCCTCCCTGAAACGCTACTGGAAAGCGAGCTGTTCGGCTACGAGAAGAACGCATTCACTGGCGCGGCCGGAGCAAAGCCGGGCCGGTTTGAACTGGCAAACAATGGAACGCTCTTCCTCGATGAAATTGGAGACATTCCCCTGCCAACTCAGATTAAGTTGTTGCGCGTTCTGCAGGAGTGGGAATTCGAGAGAATTGGGGCGGTAAAGACCACGAAGGTTGACGTGCGCTTGATTGCGGCCACCAACAAGGATCTGGAACGCGCCGTGGAAGAAGGTAAATTTCGAAACGATCTGTACTATCGCCTGAATATCGTTTCCATACACCTGCCTGCGCTGCGTGAAAGACCCGAAGATATTCCTACACTTACAGCGCACTTTCTCGCGAAATATAACAGTCAAAATGAGAGGTCGATGGAAGCTATTGAGCAAAAGGCGCTTGACCTTCTGATGCAATACCGCTGGCCCGGAAATGTTAGGGAGCTTGAGAACGTGATCGAGCGGGCCGTGGTTCTTGCGGACCGCAGTGCAACAGCCCTGACAGCAGACTTACTGCCGGCCGCCATCGTTACCATTTAGTATGGAGCTTATCCGTACGTATCCGCTTGGGGAGTTACTTGGTTGTTATGCATTCGCTGTGAACTAAATCACAGGGACGGTTGCAGGGAAAACCGGCTTGGGAGAAGAATCCGGATATGCTACCCCCAAACACTAGCCATACCCCCAGAAGTGCGGACGTTTTTTCTATTCGCATCAGTCGCACTTTCCATTCCAGATCAGCGAGCGCAGCCGCCGCAAAGATCCTGGCTCGAAAGCAATTGGAGGCACCATCGTTGGGTAGTAGCAATGCACGTTCAGAAAGTCTGGGGCTCGGTCGGTTGAAAGTCGGAAAGTTGCGATCCATTCTCGGGCTCGCTACGGCCATTTCAATCGCCGCGCTGCAAGTGGGTTGCGGTGGAGGTGGCGGCTCCAGTGCCTCACCGGGTGGAGGGGGCTTATCTTGGCCCGCCGTCGATACGACAAAAGCATACACGAGCAGCATCCTCGGGACCGTTACCGATGGCAATGGTGGCGCCATCGTTGGTGCTACGGTTACCTTCCCAGGCTACGCGCCGGTTAGTACAAGCCAGTTTGGCCTCTTTCAAATCCCCAATGTCGTTGTGCCAGTCGGGCAGGTATCAGTTATTGGCTCTATCACGGCTGCCGCAACTGTAAATGGCAAGCCATGGAGTGGCCAGAATACGGTAACAGTTCTGCGCACAAATGCTTCCGCCGATAACTCTCAAATTACACTATCGTTAACATCTTCTCAGGGCAGCATAACCGGTACAGTGACCGATAGCAGTACCCATAAGGCGATTGTTGGCGCCCAGGTCTTTGCGGCCGATGGCCCATACACTGGGGGTACTGCTCCATCCACATATCAGTACTTTTCTGTCTCCGCCGCTTACTCCGCCTATACCAATTCATCGGGCAGCTATCAGTTGGCAGCGCTGCCGCCCATCACCAAAAACTATACCGTAACGGTTACGGCGCCAGGCTACAAAAATCAGATATTGTCCAATATCGTGGTTGCTTCCGGTAAAGCAACCACCGGGGTTAACCTATCGCTACAGTCAATACCGGCAGGAGTGCAGTTGCCTGCAGTTACTGGTCTTACGGCTACGACCATAACGGCGCCCGTGCTCCCAACGCGTGCGGCTTCAAGTTCGAACGTGGTTACTGGTGTGGAAGCGATTAAATACTCGCTGTTGAAACGGCTCGGAGTGCTCTCCCACACGGGCTTCAATCCAAATAGCGTCGCCGTCAAGCGCAGTATCACGCGTGGCGCTCCATCGGGAAGTGAAATTGAATCGATTGTAATCTGGGATTACACACCAATTACAAATCTGCTTGGATACGACATTTTAAGGTCGACAACTGCAATCAACAAGTTCACCAGCATCGCCGTCGTCACAGACCCGCTGGGTGATAGATATGCAGATGATGACATCGCATTAACGCCGGACACAACCTACTACTATAGTGTCGCCCGATTGGATACCGTCGACTATATTAAGAACCTGGATGAAGGCGTCGTCGCAACACCTCCTGCCGCAGTTTCGCCTCTGGGCGCTTTGAACCTTTCTGCGCCTGCCGCTGGGGCTACTGTTGCCGGTGCGCCTGCTTTCGGATGGGCGGCCGTAAACAGGGCCGCTACATACACGGTGTATGTTTACAATCAATTCCCAACCTATCAGGCGGATATAGGGGAAGGATCGGCCGTTCCGATCTGGAGCGCCTCAACTTCTGGCACAACGCTACAATATGCAGGCACCGGTCCAGCCGCGCTTCAATCTGGTTCGACTTACTATTGGGTTGTACTGGCACAGGATAGCGTTGTTACCGATTTTTCGATTAGCCCGATTCAATCGTTCATCGCACAGTAGTCGTCATGCGCTTTGCGCCAGGAGCCGTTGGTCGGCACTGGCAATGAAAATGCCGGCGCGATTTTAGGGCTTGATATGCGAGCCCGCATTGCCCGGGGAGGTACCTGGTTGAGAAATACCGGATTTAGATTAAGTTCGACAGCTATCTTACTGGCTGCATCAACATTTATAACTGGTGGTGCGAAGTGTATTGCGCAAGCGCGATACAGGAATATCGTCAACCAACGGTTCCGAACCATATCTGATGGGCCGCAGTCTGCGTTAATCGTGGATGTCGCCGCTGGCGCCAACCATTCCGATACACGCGCGGTGGTGCTCAAGCAGTACGCGCAGACGCGCGCCGCAAACGACCCCGTAGTGCTTCGTGAGCTCGCGGTCATGCGAAAGAATGGCGAGATCAAACGGGGCAGGCAATTTTCTATGGTTGATGTTGCGCTCGTGCGGCGCGGCGGCGTCCTCGCGATGAATAGCCCGGCTTCGGCAGCGGCGCCGCCTGCAGTTGAGGGGCGATCGGCCGCTGCGAGAACTCGGAGTGGGGGACCGCCGCTCACGTTCTCGTTTCCAACGTCGACTGCTTCAACCTCATGGACCGCAGCAAAAGCCTCGCAACTTGCTACCCTTGCCAATGCACTAGTAAATGAGTTTACAAGTGTCCTGGGCGCACCGGCCTGGAGCGGTACCGTTACGGTGCTCAATTCGGACCCGAACCTGGGCAAAGTGAATGAGATTCTTGGTGCCCTGTTCATCTACGATGCTACTTCGAGTTCGTATGAGATCTTGCTGCCAACTTTTTCGGACAGCCAGACCGAGTTTCTCGCCATGGCGCAGGCGTGGCATGGTCCGGCGCTAATAGGTTATGACGCGTGGGAAAAAGGGATGTCGCGAGCCGCCGCCATAATTGCGGCCCAGGATCTTAAGACCTATCCCGGCGTTGGTACAGCCATCGACCCGGCCAATGGCTTTTACTACACGCCCGACTACGATATACTAAACCAACCAGCTCTTGGAAACAGTACTTTTACACCGCCGACAATTGGGTCCGAGAATGGTCCATCGATTAACCCGACGCAGTATGGCGGAATGATCATTCCAAGGCTGCAGATGTCCGGCTCTGCGTGGTTGAAATGTTATATCGAGAACCCGGGATTTTTTCAGTCGTTTAACAGTGCGTACTACACCGCGTTTGCTGCCGATCCTACGGTCGCAAACGATGTCACGCGCTTAACCACCTATGCGTCAGCCGCTTTGCCAACAGGAGTAGAAGGACAGTCGTTCAATAGCTGGTTCCAACTGCAATATGTTCTGGATACAAGCATCACTATCGGAGCGAAGCTCTATGCGCACAGCACCGCGACCTTCCCGGACGCCATTTCGAGTGCGCCGCCCGGCGCTGCGGTCTACCTGATCTACTATCTGACCACACCAGCTGGCGACGAAAATAACCTGAACGGAATATCACAGGTTGTCTACTGGGATTACACGTTCACTAACCGGCTATCATTGGCCTCATTTGGCAGCGTGACAATCGCCGATGGATTCGGCACGGTTGCACCCTACTTTCAGGGGATTGGTGGTACTCCCGCCGATC
Organism: uncultured Chthonomonas sp.; assembly: GCA_903919615.1. Taxonomy (GTDB): domain Bacteria; phylum Armatimonadota; class Chthonomonadetes; order Chthonomonadales; family Chthonomonadaceae; genus CAIXIX01. The sequence continues at coordinate 2,978 of CAIXIX010000477.1, read as the reverse complement.
AGATGCGTGTCGCGATGGATTTCCCGGTAAACAAGGAGTATGTTCGGGTCTATTTTCCTGCCGGGCTTACGGGCAGCCAGACATCGCCTAACTCCTTCTCTGGCACCGTTGTTGGGCAGGATTCGGGAAGCTTGGCTGCTACCTTCAATACTGGTGGAACACTGAACACGATCAATGCAACGGTGCAGCAAGGCGCCTTCGGATCGACTGGAAACGTCGGAACCGGCTTTAGCCGGGCCACGTTCATTTTGTCCCAAAACGGTTCGCCGGCTGTCACGTTTAAGCGCAACATGTTCATTGATACTGGTAATGTAACCCCGATCTTCCAGTTTGCTGCGCTTGGAAATACAACAACACTTTCAACGACGTTCCAGAACGGGCTCCAGATGGTGTCGCTACCGCTGCGGCCAATCCTCGATAATATTGCAGTGGCGATGGGAGCCGATCCTGCAAGAGCGCTAATCGCACAGTTCCGGCAAGACAATACTATCGGCACAGATCAGTATCTTAGATACCCACAGCTGCCTGCCTATCAGCCTGGATACGCTTTCTGGACGAACTTCCCAGCGGTGACGGCTCCGCCCTCACCTGGCATCGTTGGTGTGCCATACGATGCGGTCTCTCAACCAAATGTCAGTATCGCACTTCAATTTGGCTGGAATCAGATCGGCACGCCATACAATACCGCGCTTGACGTTACGGCCAACGTCCAGTTCCAGTATCTTGGCGGCACCGTCTATGGCTATGCCGATGCTGTTACAAACGGGCTCGTAGCCGCAGGCGTAATCGGTTACAACCCAACAACGGGTTATGTAGATATCACGAATCCCAGCAGCAGTCTGTTTGTACAAAATCTGCTGGAACCGTGGAGTGGATATTGGATTAACTGTACCGAACCTGACGGTGTCACAATGACGTATCAATCCCCAACAGCCGGTAAAGCAACACGCGCAGCGAGGAGTTCGCAGACATATGGCACAGCCGCGCAGGGAGCGTGGCGAATGCCACTGCTGCTGATGGACGACCAGAACTACTCATCTGGGGTTGTTATCGGCCAGGTTTCAAAAGCAACCACCACCTATAATCGGGCTACAGATACAGCCATGCCGCCAAGTGGACCTGCAGCCTCGGGAATAGCTTTGAGTCTTGGCGCAAAACAGGGCTTTAGTGCGACACGAGGCGCCCCATCGAGCCTTATGACTGATTTGCGGCCACTAAATCAGCAATCTCAGTGGATCGTTACCGCCAGCTTCCCAGCTGCCTCACGCTCATTCACTCTCGCGTGGGCGGATACAGCTCTGCTTCCACATGGCGCAAGGCTGACGCTAACAGACGCCGTTTCTGGCGTTCAGCAAGTGATGAACACGTCGGCCTCTTACACGTTTACCCCAAGCGCAAAGGAGACGACCCGTTCGTTTACAATCGATGTTGCGCCAAGATCGATAGGCCGCCCAATAGTAAGCAATCTCTACGCAGTAATGCCTCGCATCGGGGGCAGGGCGCCCGCATCGATGACGATTACGTTCGATCTCGCCAACAGCACATCTGTTGAATCGACGATTTATCTCAACGGGCGAACTATCCGACATCTTGCTCAATCTGGAAGAGCCGCCGCAACTGGAACGAACCAGGTGCTGTGGGACATGAAAGATGATAATGGACGCAACGTGTCCGGTGGCACGTACATGATTCAAGTCACCGCGAGGGATACGAATGGAAATCAATCGAGATCCATTGCACCCCTAATAGTCGTACGCTAACCGGAGAAGACATTGCATAAGCAGCACTCAATAAAATTATATAATACGTTCAGCGCCTTGAGCAGTTCGTATCGCCACGCCAGAGTGGCCGCTGGCGCAGTCATTCTGGTTGCCGCACTGGCAGCGCTTGTAGGCTGTGGTGGAGGTGGTGGTGGGGGCGGAAACAACAACGCCACATTTGTAACCGTGCAAGGAACGGTGCTCAGCGCCGTCAACTACACAGCCCCATCAAGTCCAGCAACGGTCAACTTTGGGTCAAAGTCCCTTGTGACAAATTCAGATGGCACGTTTACCACCACACTGCCCAGCAACGCGACTTCCGCAACGGTCAGTGCAACGGGAGAAGTTACTCGTACTATTCACTTCACATTGGTGGCGAATCAGATTAACAATCTGGGAAATATATTTCTCGCTGACACAGGGACCGACTACTCCGCAAATGTGAACGGCGTTGTTGTTACGTCTGTTAAGGGCGTCAATCAGCCAGTTAGCGGCGCAACCGTAACGATCGGAAACATTACGGGCACCTCCGCTGCTAACGGCACATTTGTACTAACCGGCCTTCCAGTGGGCCTTGGCAGCGTGAACGGACTATATGGCACGGTAACGGCCAAGGGCTACGCAACCAAGTTGATTACGGCTGATGTTCTCCAGTTTGCGCTCGCATCGGGTGCGAATAATATTGGCGACATGGTACTTGCCAAGCCATCGGGGACTACGCCATCTGGCCCCTTTACCGTAACAGGGACCGTCACCGTGCAAGGTGCACCGGTGGCCGGAGTTACAGTGACAATTGCAGTGCAATCTGCTGGATCACAAATCGCGACGACCACGACCGATTCCACTGGTACCTACTACTTCTGGGTTGCACCAGCGCCGTATCTCATTACTGCTCAGGATGCAACCGGTACCGTTGGATCCGCAAATGTCACTCTGAACTCACTAACAACTCCTGTTTCGGTACCTGCTATCAACCTGGCCCCGTAAAGAGCATCGTATAACAAAGTCAAGATTATGGCTACGTGCGTTCGCGCAACCGCCATAATCTTGTGCTGGATGCTGGCTCCGAGCTTTACAGAGCGATTGCTCGCTGATCGTCTCGATTTGCCTTGACGCATCAGCCCAACTCCGGTATAATTACAGGGCTACGCAGTAGGGCGCTGCGTAAGCGAGATAAGCGCTCGTAGCTCAGCGGATAGAGCGACAGGTTGCGGACCT
>CAIXIX010000476.1 GCA_903919615.1 uncultured Chthonomonas sp. | reverse complement strand
TGTCGATCTCATCGTAGCTCATCGCCTTGCTGCCATTATACGTGGCCAGCATACGAGTGATCGCGGCTGTCAGACTGGTCTTGCCATGGTCGACGTGACCGATCGTGCCAATATTTACGTGCGGCTTACTCCGCTCAAACTTAGCTTTTCCCATCGAATTTTTTCCTCTGTGTTCGTGTAAGAGTGGATCTGTTTTTCGTCCAATCTGGACGATATGATTTCATGTTTTTTCGAGTTGTACGGCGCAATCAGCACGCCGGATCATTGCACACTATTCGGCAAGGAATGGCGCGCACAGCTACTTGCCGTGGCGCCATTCCTCCGGATCTTAACTTCTCACTCCCTGCGGCGCTATACTGCTTGCAGATAACTGCATATACAGCGATCGCCGTGGTTGAGTTCGTAGGTGATCAGGCCTTTACCGGCTGCTTGCCCTGTACCTTTGCCACAAGCTCTTCCGCTACATTACGCGGAACTTCATCGTAGTGCGAAGGAGTCATTACGAACGATGCGCGCCCCTGCGTAAAACCACGGAGGTCGTTTACGTAACCGAACATCTCGGAGAGCGGAACTTGAGCGCGAACCACCTGCTTGCCGCCTGGCTCTGGCTCGGTGCCTTCCAGTCGACCGCGTCGGCGGTTGATATCGCCTATAACGTCGCCCATATTGGCTTCCGGCGTAACCACTTCAATGGCCATGATTGGCTCTTTGAGGTAGGATCGGCCCCTGCGAAGCGCCTCTTTAACCGTCTGGCTTGCCGCCACCTTGAATGCGATTTCCGAGGAGTCTACATCATGGTACGAACCATCGACGACTGAGACGCGGATATCGACGACAGGGTAACCTGCAATGATGCCGCTCTCGAGAGCCTCTTTAACGCCCTTCTCGATACCAGGTATGTACTCTTTCGGTATCGAGCCGCCAACTGTCTTATTCAAGAACTGGTAACCAGCGCCTGGCTCCAGGGGCTCTACCTCGAGTTCACAGTCACCGTACTGACCAGAGCCACCAGTTTGCCGTTTAAACGGCACGCGGGCTACCGCCTTCTGATGAATGCTCTCACGATATGCGACCTGTGGTGCGCCAAAGTTGGCTTCAACGTTGTATGTGCGCTTCAGAATGTCGACCTTGATGTCCAGGTGAAGTTCGCCCATACCGCTAAGGATGGTCTGTGCAGTCTCCTGGTCGGTATGCACCCGGAAGGTAGGATCTTCATTCGAGAGTTTCTGCAGTGCAGAAGTCAGCTTGTCTTGATCCGCCTTTGTTTTCGGCTCAATCGCGATCGATATAACCGGTTCAGGGAACGTGATGTTCTCAAGGAGAATCGGGTTCTTATCATCGCAGAGAGTGTCGCCAGTCTTAGTGTCTTTTAAGCCGACAATCGCAGCGATGTCTCCAGAATAAACAGCATCTACGTCTTCGCGGCTATTTGCGTGCATTCGCACAATTCGTCCAATACGCTCTTTCTTATCGCGAGTTGCATTCAGAATTGTCTGCCCTGTGGAGAGCGTTCCGGAATAAACTCGGAAGAAGGTAAGCAAACCGTACTGGTCCGTTGCAATCTTAAACGCGAGCGCGCTAAATGGTTCCTCATCCGTTGGCTGACGAGAATCGTCTTCAAGTGTTCGAGGATTAACTCCAGGAATTGCGTCCACGTCAAGTGGCGACGGAAGGAATTCGATTACTGCGTCTAGCAGCATCTGAACGCCCTTGTTCTTGTATGCGGAACCGCAAAGAACCGGCATAATGGCGCCACTGATAGTACCCACGCGCAGCGCGGCTCGGATCTCTTCCGGTGTGATCGCCTCACCCTCGAGATATCGCTCCATTAGCGCTTCATCAACATCGGCAACTGCCTCGAGCATCTTTGTGTGCTGCTCACTTGCAATTTCCTGTAGTTCGGCGGGGATCTCGATCTCTTCGAACTTCTGTCCGGCGTCGTCCGTATAGCGGATCGCTTTCATGGTTACGAGATCGATCAGGCCCGTGAATTCCGCTTCCGCGCCAATTGGCACCTGAATCGGAATGGCATTAGCCCCGAGGCGCTCCACCATCTTTTCGACCACCGAGAAGAAGTTGGCGCCCATGCGGTCCATCTTGTTGACGAACGCAATTCGGGGAACCTTATACTTGTTTGCCTGCCGCCAGACCGTTTCAGATTGAGGCTGAACTCCACCTACGGCGCAGAAGATCGCTACGACGCCATCCAGGACGCGCATTGAGCGCTCCACCTCAACGGTGAAGTCAACGTGACCCGGAGTGTCGATAATGTTGATTCGATGCGTTCGCTTTCGCGTACCAGCCGCATCTGACTCAAGCCCCCAGAAGCAGGTGGTAGCAGCGGAGGTAATGGTTATACCCCTCTCCTGCTCCTGAACCATCCAGTCCATCGTTGCCGCGCCTTCATGCACCTCACCGATGCGATGCGTACGGCCCGTATAGAACAGGATGCGTTCGGTGCAGGTTGTTTTGCCTGCATCGATATGCGCTGCGATTCCGATATTTCGAGTCTTGTCTAATGCGTACTCTCTTGCCATAGTGTGTCCAGAATGCCTCCAGGGACTGCGCTTAACCGATCAACCCGCACGTCACCTATTTAAATAAATGGCTTGCGCTCACTTCGATCAACCCACCTCGCGTCGTTCGTCATATTGACGGCAGCGAGGATGCGCTCTCCCTGCCGGTCAACTACCACCGATAGTGGGCGAACGCCTTGTTGGCGTCTGCCATTCGGTGAATATCCTCTTTCTTCTTAACGGATGTGCCAGTGTTATTTGCTGCATCAAACAGCTCACCCGCCAGCTTTTCAGCCATCGATCGGCCGGCACGCTTGCGAGCATTGGTAACCGCCCAGCGAAGCGCCAGGGCGACCTTTCGCTCCGGGCGAACTTCTACCGGAACCTGATAGGTCGAACCGCCAACTCGGCGTGGTCGAACTTCGATTACGGGCATAATATTGCGAACGGCGCTCTCGAAAACCTCAAGTGCAGGGCGCTTGGCGCGCTGCTCCAACAGCTCCATCGCAGAGTAGAAAATCCGCTCTGCTACGCTCTTCTTACCGTCCAGCATCAATCGATTGATAAAACGCTGCGCAAGAACGCTGCTGTATACGGGATCCGGAGTAATCGGCCGTGGGCGAATCGGGCCTTTTCTGGGCATCTCTTAGTCTCTCCCTATCCTATCTCTTCTTACCGACGGGCGCGGCGTTCTTCTTGGTGCCGTATTTGGATCGGCTGGATTTACGATCGCGAGTTCCAGCGGTATCAAGTGTTCCGCGGACGATGTGATATCGAACTCCAGGAAGATCCTTGACGCGGCCACCGCGAATCATAACAACAGAGTGCTCTTGCAGGTTGTGGCCAATTCCTGGGATGTAAGCGGTTACTTCCATCTTGTTGGTCAGACGAACGCGGGCAATCTTACGAAGCGCTGAGTTCGGCTT
>CAIXIX010000475.1 GCA_903919615.1 uncultured Chthonomonas sp. | reverse complement strand
CGCGCCGCTCGCCTTTGTGGCCACCTACAGCTACGGCTGTAACCAGACAGGAAGCGACCTCTGCGAAGAGGAGTACCGTCCGGCAGGCCAGTTCTCCGGGCAGGGACTCAATTGTGAGTTTGTTAAGGGAAGATTGATAAAGACGACGGTTGAGTGATCGGCTTTGCGCATGGGTGCTGTCGACGGTTCAGGCCGATCAACATGGACCAATGTCTCTTCGGGAGAATCGTTTTCAGGAACATGGACACTGGAGGGCAATACGTTGGTACTTGCGTTCAAATCAAGCGGCGCTCGACCACAGAAATGGACGCTGTCTCCGGATGGTAAGCGCATGTCGCTGGGAAAAGCATATTCGGCAACTCAGACCGTTGCCGTAACACGCCCGTAGTAGGGGCGCGACTAATATTACATCACAAAGGAGATAGACCGAGAGATGCTAATCAATAGGCGAGTTTTGACCGCAGCTATTGCCTTTGGAGCCTTGGCAGCTGTAGCCGTAAGATACGACGCTGCCCTCGGCCAGGCAGGAAACACGAAACCATCCGGCGTTGTGAAAATAGTCTCCGTCATCGGAAAGCCGATGACTTCCATTGAGGCTACCCTGGGCAAGCCTCAGAGATCGGGCAAGGACACGGAAGGCGCAATGATGGACTGGAGCGTGTATTCAGTATCCGGCACGCAAGGCGTGTTGGTCCGCTACTCCGGCAAACAAGCGGCGCAGTATGAGGTGAGTTTTGCGCAGACGGTTACCTGGCAGGCTGCTGTAAATGCGCTCGGCCTAGATGCAGCGAAGCTCAAGCCCGGTGCTATGCCGAACATACCGGGCATGACGAAGCTTTCCGGTCACACTTTCAAGGATTGGAACCTGTATTTCACTGTTGCAGGCGCCCACTATCCCAACGGCGGTAAGCTCATCAACACAAATCAGGGCCTTCCGATGATCGAGTTTGAGCAGAAGAGCTTGAATGAATAAGAAGGCGATAGACAAGCTGCAGTCCACCTACAGACGGATATCGGAAACTGCGGTGTCCCAGACGCCAGGTTGGTTGTTCGGTATGCCGCTCAGATCAATCCGCAATTGTAACAACTCAAGCGGAATGATGTTTGCATTGCTGGGATTGGTGCTGGTGGCGTCTCAGAAACCATCGAGCGGTCAGGGTTGGCCGCAACGATATACAGGCGCGGGTGGCGTGGAGAAGCTTACAGGGATGGTGATCGACCCGTTGGGAAACGTGATCGTTACTGGCATGTCTTACCGTAATGACCAGACGCGTCTCGATTATGCGACGGTTAAATACAATTCGGCAGGTGAGCGGCAATGGGTGCGGATCTACAGTGGCCCGGAACACCCGATTGAAGATCTAAACCTTAATCAGCTCTACCGGAATGCAGATGTTCCGGCAGCTATTGCCTGTGATTCCCGCTCTAACGTCTACGTTACGGGATACTCCTGTGACAACAAACGCGATAGGCTTGGAGCGATGCTAAACGTTGTGGCAACGGTGAAATACGAGCCCAACGGCCGACAAGCCTGGGTTCAGCGCTATTCGCCTCCCGCAGATTGCGGCTATTATCCGCACTCCGTAGCTGTAGATAACATGGGTAATACCTATATTGTTGGCGATGTATGGGAGGGCATGCGTCGAAACCATCTGTCTGGACCAACGGGTTGGTTTGTTCTGAAGTACGACACAAATGGATCGAAAAAATGGGTCCAATCCGCCAGAAGCGGCTTTCGCCCGCAGACTGTACGAATGGGACCGGCGGGCCAGGTCTGGATCGCCGGAATAACTGACGCCGGCGGCGACCGAAATGCCGAAATCGCCGGCAAACAGTTTCCAACCCGCAGAACGTCCTTCGTAAGTATAGCCCTCGATTCCGACGGCAACCGCAAACTGACTCTCGGCTCGATTGATGCGCGATCGCAGGTCTTCCGGTTCGACGTCCAGTTAGACGCGCATGGTAACCTTTACGGCAGAACCCTGGATGCGGATTGGAAGGTTCATCTCAGCAAATATGAACCATCGGGAGCGCGTCAGTGGAGCATCCCCATCGCCGACTACCCGGACGGGGTGGACCAGGCCTTCGCGGTAGACATGCACGGCGCAATCTACCTGCCGCGACGCCTCGGTAGCGACGGAAGCAATCTGCAAAAGGTGGAATTGACTGCATTCGCACCGGATGGAAAGCCCCGTGGTACTCAATCGGTTTCGTACAGCGATGCACATTGGGGATTCGTTTCAGCGCAGTTGGCATTTGACGTGTTCGGTCACGTATTCGTCGCGGGTACATCTGCGTACACTTCGAATGCTTCTGACGATTACCTGGTATTGCGGTTTGATACCAATGACTAACCTCGAACACTGGTTCGGCAATGCGAGAAGAGCAATCTTACAGCAAGGACAAAGGCGCAAAGTTTAGTCTTTCTATTGTTAAGGAGACGAAAAGGTCTCGCTGAAACGAGATCGTCGCGTTTCTGTATCCGAAGCTCAAGTCGCCGCAGTCGCACAATAATAAAGGCAGGAGCAATGCGCTCAAAAATTAGAGTTGGCTCATATCTGACCTGCACGCTAGCCGTGCTGTGCATGGCGGGGATACTTGGTACCGGCAATGCCCAACAGGGCAAGCAAGACGCAGTTCCCACCGAAAGCGAAATCGCTGACAGCATCGCCCACTCTCGCGTATTGCCGTTAACGCTGGACAACCGTCCTGATTTCATGGACGACAACCTCTGGGCGCAGAGGATGAACAGCTTCGTTAACTCGCTTGCCTCTGAGGCCCCCACTTACAAGCCGGCAGCGCACTGGCGCACCCTGATACTTTTCTACCCGTACACAGATACGGACTATCAATTGGAAGATGGGGCTAAGAAACACTACAAAGGCAGCCTCACGCAACCACAGATAAACCGGGCGGTCCGCACTCTCAATCAGATGTCGGGAATAGTCCGCAGGCTCTCCGGCGGGCTCTGCGCGATGGACGTTGACCTCCACGTGATCAACAGAACCGTGACGTTTAGCGGCGTTGAAAATCGGGGCGACTCGAGCAAAACGAGAACTGGGTTTCAGCATCCTGTGTTTGAAAACGACTGCGCGCAGGAGAAAAAACTCTACGATGATCTTGATCCGCACGACAATGTGATCATATTCTACTATCCCGGTTCGATACCGCAGGATCTGGCGGGCGCCGGGGGCTCAAACGGGCGACAGACGTTCCAGTACTATCAGTATGGTAACGAAGCAGATTGGGATCCTGAACACGCAGATAAGTCCTGCGGCGGATTTATTCATGAGTGGATCCATGGTCTGGATGCCTACTTTATGGGGCGAGGCTACAGATGTCGAACCCTCCACCACCTCTACCATTTTCCGGATGGCAACCCGTCAACGGTAGTTCACTACAACTGGAACTGGCACGCGGCAATTCTGCAAGGCCGAATGTTGGGGCTGACGGATACCCGTTACGGGTACAGTCGAGCGGCATGGATGTCCGGCTCAATTTCACACCCACTTCCAGGCCCGCTTCCAGTTCAGTTGCTGTCGCCACTTCCGGGCGTTGCAATGTCTAGAGGCTGCACCATCCATTTCGAATGGAACCCGTTGTGGGCTCCCAGCGGAGCCACAGGTTATCGGTTTCGGCTATACTCCGCCGATAATTTTGCGACCCCCATTCTTACGCGCGATACAAGGTCGGCTCGAATAGATCTGCCCTCTGAATCGTATAAGGCTTCCGACTACCTGTGGACCGTTCAAACGTTTGATGGCGCCGGCAAACTGTCCCCGGTTGGCGAGTCATTTCCTATTAAGATCGTCTCTCCGTCAGCACTTCCGCCAATTCGCTTCACGCGAGCCGCGGTGAACCCATCCCCGTTCGAAATCAATGGCGCTACGACCGTGCTTATCTCAACTTCTGTCTCGAGTCCGGCTGGGATACGCGCTGTTTACCACGAGATCACTGCTCCGGATGGACATGTAACGCGCCAGCCGCTGCACCGCGAATCACCCGCAGAAGATGAGCCCGTTTGGACGGGCGTCATCGCAATCTTTTCCGACGGCAGCCCAAGACTGGGCGGCGTTTACACACAACGCGTTGTGGCGATCGATGAGGCCGGCCGAACATCGTTCGTTCGATCTCGCACTTTGATCGCAAAGAGCTTCGCCGGAGACCCAGGCCACACGGTTCATGCTCCCATCCGTGCACGATTTCTTAGCCCGATCACTCTTGAAACGTCGGTTGCATTCGATGCTGCTCAGCTCACTGACGCAGGTGTTGCACCCGCCGCCGGCGGTATCTATCCTATCCAAGCTCTCATCGACCCAGGCGTTTGGGATGACACAATCTGGATGGAGATTACCGGCCCGGACGGTGCCGTGCAGGTTCTCGGCCTGGACCACTGGTACAAATTCAATGGCATGGTCTATGGGCAGTGTCTTCTTCCGCCAAACGAGACAAATTCCCCCGTGACGTGGAACCTGGTATTCTGCCTGAAACACGCTGACGACGTTGTGGTGCGAACACAGCCAATGCAGATTAAGCAGCTTGAGCAGGTGAATTAGCGCGGTCCTTCAATGAGTAAAACTCGGCGGTGATCCTGCGCATTCTAAACTCGTCCAGGCCTGCGCGGCGTGCGTAAATTCCAACACGCTTATCAGACCGGGTAACGTGCAGATACTCCGGGCGGGATCGAACAGATAGAGCGTATTCGTTGCCACCTGAGCATGGCAGCAGTGCATGACTACACGATGGAAGCAGCGCAACACAACAAGGGTACCGTATGAACTTGAAATCGAATTATAGGTGCTGGGTTATTATATATGTTGCCGTTACACTCTCGTTCGCGACATCCGCGGGACGTGCCGCAGCCCAACCCGGCACAATAGCTCCAATTATTCGTCGAATGGAAGGTTCCCGCGACAAGCACAATTGGACCGAGATGATCAGTGCTTGCCGAGAAGCAGTCGCTGCTGGTTCAACCGACGAATATCTGCTCAGGAGTCTGAGTTGGGGGCTTTGTCGTGCAGGCGAGAGCGATGAAGGATTTGATGTCGCATCTAGAAACTGGCGTCTCAACCCATGCGCATGGAGCCTGGAACAGCTTGTTGATGCGGCGACCGATGCGGGCCGCTTTGAAGATGCGCGCAAAGCAGCCAGGATACTGGCCGCAAATCGAGCTCAATGGGGAACTGCAGCCGCGGCGTCGCAAGTTGCCATTGATCGTGTTTCCTCGCGTACCTACCACTTTGTGTGGATGATCGATACAGCAAACGAAGCCCTTCCGTTCTCAAACAAGAGTGGGATTCGAATTCCCGTTCCGTGGACCAAGACACGATGGCAAAACGCGAAATGGTCTATTTCAGGCGCGAAGTCATGGCAGGAAGAAACAATTGGGGAATCTGTGTGCGTTCGGGTCGTACCGGATGGCAAAAGCCCATTCGGGCTCGAAGCGGATGTCACCCTCACCCCGTGCACCTACAAAGCTGAAGTACAAAAAGCAAAAGAAGCGGACTATCCGGATGAAGTAAAGCACTATCTCGGAAAGGCGCCTGGCATCGATCCGGATTCACAACGTGCAAAGTCGATTGTTGAAAGCATCAAGGGAAAGAGTCGTTTCGAGTCGATTTTCAACGTCATGAAGTGGTGTCGATCAAATATGCAGTACAAGGGGATTGTAGGGGAGTCTGGCGGAACGAGCGAT
>CAIXIX010000474.1 GCA_903919615.1 uncultured Chthonomonas sp. | reverse complement strand
TCTTCTCAATAGCCGTGCCATGGCCGGTGTTGAGGCCATTTTTCAAATAGCAGAGGGGTATTAGGGGAGGCGGCTTGAGCCTCCCCTAACGGGATCGGAAGGGCGGAGCTCTTGCAAAACCACTATCACGGGGCGATAGCTCCAACCGAAGAGGATAGTAAAGGACGAACACTTACACAATTTGTACTACTCTGTCAGTGAAGAATGCCACCGGCACATTCAGAAAATGATCGCAATCTTCGAGATTCGCTCGGTGCGCAGCAAAAAGCGCAACTGCCAATTCAGGCTGCACGATATCGTCGCCAACCTGAAGACTTTGAAGACTTCACAGACCTACTCCGACCTCAAAGACATGGCTTCTTCACGCTCCATACGGCACCCACACATTCTTGATCTGTGTCGCCTGTCGCAGCGCCTCTGCGATGGAATGTCCATCTCCGTGCAGCCAGCCATCGCTGTCAGTATGCGTCCAAGTTCGCTTCAGATTGGATGCCGATAGCCTTTCGACTTCCATGGCGCCCTCAGCCGTGCCGGAGTACCACACCGCAGCGACCTCGTCGTGAGACGCCAGCGTTGTCGCGAGTGTGTCCGAGTCTCCAGTGACGATGTTGATAACACCGGCCGGCAGATCGGATGTCTCCAACACCTGGTACAGATCGGTGGCGCTTAGCGGATACGCAGAAGAGGGGACAACAACAACGGTGTTGCCCATGGCGATGGCCGGCAGAACCGCTGAGATCAGGCCAAGGAGCGGCGCCTGTTGCGGGCAGATGATGCCGATAATCCCCATCGGCTCGGGCATCGCCAGCGTTACACCACGCATCGGCACCGGATGAACAGCGCCTTCATATTTATCGGCGAAGGCGGCAAAAGTGAAGATCCGCTCGATGCTCTTCTGAACCTCATTGTCGGCATCGGCCGCTGACCATTCGGTCTGCTGGCGTATTCGTTCCGAAAACTCGGCAAACCGGATATTCAGGTTTTCGGCGAGGTAGTAGAGGATCTGCGCTCGCAGGTGAGCACTGGAACTCGCCCATCCCGCCGCGGCGCGTGCCGCCTCGACCGCGTTGCGGATGTCCTTGCGGCTACCCTCGCCGACATGTCCAAGCAACTCGCCGTTTGCGTCGAGTATCGGGCTACTGTAACCGGAATCAGGGCGGACCTGCTTGCCGCCAATGAATAGCTTGGGAGTGCGGTCGATGGCGACCGAGGATGGGTGTCGATCGGTTGTCTGTTCAACCGACGTGGCTGTGGCCTCGTAGCTACGCGTGTTTGCGCCTCTGTGTTTAATGGATGCGCTAGAAACCAGATACTCATACATCCCTTCGCGGCCGCCTTCACGTCCAAATCCGCTTTCGCGGTATCCGCCGAAGCCAGATCCCGCATCAAAGATGTTTGCACAGTTGATCCAGACCGTTCCGGCCCTAATTTTTGGAGCGATATCGAGCGCCAGATTGATGTTCTCGGTCCAGATGCTGGCTGCCAGGCCATAGCGCGTGTTATTCGCGAGTTCAACTGCCTCGCATGGCGTTCTAAATGTGGAGGCAACAAGAACCGGTCCAAACACCTCCTCCTGCACGATTGTGAAGGATGGTGAGACATTGGTGATGAGGGTTGGGGGATAGTAGCAGCCTGTAGATGGTGTGGACTCCGACACAGCAAAGACCTCGGCTCCTTCACTTCGTGCAGCCTCAACCATGTCGGTAATGCGCGCAAGCTGACGCGGTGAGACAATGGTTCCCACATCGGTCGTCTTATCGAGCGGGTCGCCTAGCCGCAGCTTCGCCATGCGCGTTCGCAGCTTCTCCAGCAGCCTTGGCCCGACAGCCTCCTGAACGAGCAAACGAGAACCTGCGCAGCAGACCTGCCCTTGATTGAAATAGATGGAATCCACAATCCCTTCGACTGCGGCGTCGAGATCGGCATCCTGAAAAACTACAAAGGGTGACTTGCCGCCGAGTTCCAGCGAAAGCTTCTTGCCTGACCCAGCCGTTGCGATCCGGATCGCGCGCCCAACCTCCGTAGATCCGGTAAACGCAATCTTTTTGACGCCCGGGTGATTTACTAGCGCCTCACCTGTGCTACCGTCGCCTGTAACGATATTTACAACGCCTGCCGGCAGTCCTACCTCTATGCAAAGATGCGCAAACAGTAAGGCGGTGAGCGGCGTGTCTTCTGCCGGTTTCAGCACCACAGTGCATCCCGCGGCAAGCGCTGGCGCCACTTTCCAGGCGAGCATCAACAGCGGGAAGTTCCAGGGCACGATCTGGCCCACAACGCCAATGCCTTCGTAACCCGGCATCTCAATATCAAGCAGTTGTGCCCACCCTGCATGATGATAGAAGTGGCGTATCGCGAGCGGAATATCGATGTCCCGAGATTCACGGATCGGCTTGCCGTTATCTATCGTCTCCAATACCGCAAAAAGGCGAGCATGTTTCTGCAGGCCGCGTGCAAACGCATACAGGAACTTAGCCCTGCCATGGTCGCCAAGCGCCTTCCAGCCACTAAGAGCGTTATTCGCCGCGGATACGGCCGCATCAATATCCTCAGCAGAACCCTGAGCAATCTGCGCAAGTGTCTTGCCGGTGGCAGGGTTAACCGTCTCAAAATGCTGATGGCTGGCAGGTTCGCGGAAACCGCCGTCGATGAATAGTCCAAACTGACCATTGCTCGAGTGCTCGGCGATCCAATCAAAGGCTGCTGCAGCGCTTTCTGGCGCAGGTCCATATTCCATGGATTCAAAAATCTCTGTCACGGTAGGCATTTTTTCTCGGTCTCGAATGTGTAGGGTGTGAAGGTCGGAGATTAAGGCATGGGTTGGTGGTTCATTGCCGCGTATCTGCCGGTCGCGGCATGCTCCAGTTGCCTTTCAATATCGGTAAGCAGTCCGCTGGCGCCAAACCTGAAAAGATCGTTTTGCAGCCAGTCGTCACCAAGCTCCTCTTTCATCAGAATCAGCCAATCAAGCGCCTGTTTTGCGGTGCGAATTCCACCCGCAGGTTTAAAGCCAACACAAAATCCTGTGCGCTCTCGATAGTCTCGAATCGCTCTCACCATGGTAAGGCTTACCGGAAGTGTGGCGTTGACACTCTCCTTGCCGGTGGAAGTCTTGATGAAATCGGCTCCCGCAAGCATGCAGATCCGTGAAGCTCGCGCAACATTTGTGAGCGTCGCCAGTTCACCCGTTGCGAGGATCGTCTTCAGGTGCGCTTCTCCGCAGGCTTCCCGATATTGTCGCACTTCGTCGTACAGTAGCTCCCAGCTTTCTGTAAGGACATGCCGTCGGGAGATGACGATGTCAATCTCCTCAGCGCCTGCCGCCACCGATTCTCGGATCTCCTCGATCCTCAATCGCAGCGGTGTCATGCCCGCCGGAAACCCTGTGGAGACGGCAGCAACCGGGATGCCCAAGCCTCGTAACGCAGACACTGCGGTGCTCACCATCTCGTGGTAGACACAGACAGCGCCGACCTGGATTCCCAGCTCCTCGACGCCCAATGCCTGCAGGATCTCCCGTCTCACTGGCATACGCGCTTTGGCGCAAAGTCGGGAAACGTTACCGGGCGTGTCGTCGCCGGCAAGCGTCGTTAGGTCGATGCAGGTGATGGCCCGCAGCAGCCAGGCCGCCTGCCAGTTTTTCTTAACCGATCGCCTCGCAGGCAGTGATGCTGCCCGCCTTTCGGCTGCGCTTCTATTCACCTGTGGTTCCAGAGCCCACTCTAGGTCGAGTGGTTGGATACAGTTTCTTTCAAATCGATTGCAGGACATATTCCAGAGTGACGCTTCCTCCCCCTTCCCAGCGAAGCACGAGCGGTTTAGGGAAGGGGGCTGGGGGATAGGCGGGCCGTGAATTAATGCACGTGCTTCTGCAGGTATTCATAGGACTGCTTGAGCGAAGCGGAATCTGGGTGTGCAGCCACTGCCTCATTCAGATCGAGTAGCGCCGACCTGCGGTCGGGCTCGATCGACTTGTCCAGGGCCAGGTCGTACTGTTCTTTTGCTTCAGCAGCATTGCCGATCGTCGCTAATGCAAGTGCAAGGTTAAACCGAGCAACCTTCATGTTTTTTGAGGTTCCGAGCACACGCCGGTTGGTCTCAATTGACTTTGTGACCTCTCCAGCCTTGTATTGCGTCCAGGCCAGGTTAGCGAGAAGGTTGGAATCTCCGGGTCTAAACGACGCCGCGTGAGCGAAGTCCTCTTCGCTCTCTTTGAAGCGATTTAGCTGGAGCATACAGTTGGCACGAATGATATAACTGCCAAAGGTTGGCGCATTGATCTTGTGATAGCTTTCAAGCGCCTTTAGCGCCTCTTCTGGCTTGCGATCCATTCGGCAGCAGTCAGCCAGGTTCAGCATGGCATCTGAGTTATTGTATTGATACTTTAGCGCCTGTCGGTAGTCTGCAGCGGCCAGGTCTAAGTGCCTTTGTGCCTGGTAACACAACCCTCGATTAAAGTAGAGCGCCGCAAGCGACTTCCAATCCTTAAATGCCTTGATTGCTGCCGTATCATCTTCAATTGCATTCTGATACCGATTCTGTTTGTAGTGGCCCATTCCCAGCAGCATCCATATAAATTTGTCATTTGGCTTGGCCTTTTGAGCCAGCTTGTACTCTCTTACCGCGCCGTAATAGTCTCCCGACCGATAGTATTCGTTGCCAGTACGAAGATGCTGGTTATAAAGTGTGTTAGGGTTCTTAAGAACGAAAAATAGCAGGCCAAGCAGAAGGGCAACCATGGCAGCTATTGTGACTACAGGATTACGACCGTTGCTTCCATATACCAACTACTTGTACTCCTCTCGTACCGGATGGAAGATGTCGAGGGCGCGGGCCGGACCGTTCACAGACTTAGCGCTGTGCGGAGTGTTTCCCGGGATGCAGTAGCTGTCACCTTTGCGAATGACCTTCGTTTCGTCGGCGATCGTCAGCTCAAATTCGCCCTCCAACCCCATGCCCATCTGCTCGTGCATATGGTGATGTTCGGGGACAGAGGCTCCTGCATACTCGAAGTCGACGAACGACATCATGATATGATCGCCCCATGCGGCCGTTATCATTACACCTGGGAACAATGTCTTTGAATTCTGCTTTTCCAGATCGATAAAGCCCATGAATTGTTGCTCCAACTACGCAAAGTGCGATCCCGAGGGTTCAAAGTAGTTTCAACCCGAATGCAGTCGAATATTACCCTGCCACAGGCAAAAGAAACAAATTGGGACTGGCAGCCGGGCAGATCAGTCGCTATTTTACTAAATGGTATCGTATCATACAGTAGTAAGCAAGCAACAACTGGGTACCGTGTTGGCATCGAGGGAGATAACACGAGAGAGTGAGGAGCCTTTGGAACAGCGAAGTCCTGCTGCGGCAGACGCCGGGCCTGTTCGCTTCGGAGTAATTGGCGCCGGCTGGTTCGCGTCGAGACGACATATTCCTGAGATGCACAAGAGCGAAAAGATTGAACTTGCCGCCATCTGTCGACGAGATCCTGATGCCCGTGAAAAGATTCGAACGCATTTTGAATTAGGAAACAATCAGTGTTTTGAGGACTGGCGCGATATGCTCGATACCGTGCCCCTCGATGCTGTCTTGATCGCGACTCCGAACGATCTGCACTTCGAGCAGGCATCCGAGGCGCTCGATCGCGGCATAAATGTGCTTCTAGAGAAGCCAATGACAATCCGAGGCGAGGATGCGTGGGCGCTGGTGGCAAAGGCGAAGGCGTTGGGGCTTCAACTCTCCGCTGCGCTCAATCCGCCGTTCTGGGCACACTGTCACAGAATGCGGCGAGCGCTGCGATCCCCTGAGATGGGCAAGCTCGAAAGCGCATCCATGTACTGGACTGGCTCCGCAACCTACGTCTTCGGCAAGGCTCCGGCGCCAGAGAACCTGCCAGGAGTGGTCCCGCCAACCTCATACCGGTCTAATCCCGACGCCAATGGTGGCGGATATTTCATCGACGGTGGATCTCACCTTGTCTCCGAGATGCTATGGGTAACTGATGCCATACCTAAGCGAGTTTTCTGCTCCATGGATGAAACTCCGGCGGATATGCGTGCCTCACTGCTGATCGAGATGACGAACGGCGCTATCTGCTCAATCAACAGTATTGGGGACAGTGAGTTTCCAAGTCGCCGAGTCCGTAATATTTTTGGAGCTGCTGGCGGCACGATTACCGTGAATGGCTTTGAATTTGATACGACGGTATCCGTTCATGGGCGCGAATTTGAGCGCTTCAAGGAAGAGGATCTACCATCCGTGCCCTCACCGGTTGGCAACTTCTGTGCTGCAGTACGCGGATCCTCGCCACTCTACTCGCCTGCTGAACATGGGGCGCTCGTCGTAGATCTAGTTGAAGGAGCCTACTGCTCTGCGGCTACTGGCGAGGCTGTGCTCCTGCCGGATCGAAGCAAGGAGATGGGCCGCTAGACGATGAGGATACAGTTTCTAGGTACGGGCACCTCGCACGGTGTTCCAATGATTGGCTGCAACTGCGATGTTTGTCTCTCGTCGGACCCCAATAATCACAGAATGCGTCCGTCCATTGTCGTATCTCATGGAGAGCATTCGGTACTTGTCGACACAACCCCTGAACTCCGTATGCAGGCCATTCGGTTCGGCCTGAAACGTGTCGATGCGGTACTTGTTACTCACACGCACGCCGACCATATAATGGGCCTGGATGACATGCGACGGTTCAATGACCTTGCAGACGCAGAGATTCCTGTCTATGGCGAACCCAATGTACTCGAGGATATTAAGCGGATCTTCAACTATGTGTTTCGGGTTACGCAGGCGGGCGGAGGCAAACCGAGGCTGACTCTCCATGAACTGCCAGATAAGTTCAATCTGTATGGCATCGACATCACACCGCTTCGTGTGATACATGGCAAGCTGCCAGTGATCGCATATCGATTCGATGTTCCTGGCGACAGCGGCAAGCTTTTGTCGGGCGCTTATGTCACCGATGTAAGCGAGATCCCGGCGGAGACGATGGCACGCCTGCGTAACCTTGATCTGCTCATTTTAGACGCTGTGCGCTTCGAACCGCATGTAACTCACTTTGGGTTGTATCAAGCGCTGGATGTCATCGCGGAGTTGAAACCAAAAAGGGCGCTGCTCACGCATCTTTCGCATCACTTCGATCATAGCCGCACGAATGCACTCCTGCCAGAGCATGTGAGGTTGGCTTATGATGGTCAGCTTGTGGAGTTTGGCAACACGGGAGCCGCCGACATAATTCCGGAGCATGCGCCACGGTTAATTTGATACCGTTGATTCAACATGGTCCACGAATCGTTCCGGCCCACCGCATTAGGAGCGGTGGGCCGGTATTTTAAGCCTGATTTTGTACAGTCTCAGGCGGCTGCTAGTGTTGTTCTATTGAGAGGTGTCGCGACAGCGGGCATCGCCTGCCGCGTTTGTGCCGCGGTTGTTCGGTGAGAGCGTCCTCGTGAGGAGTCGCCTTCAAGGTGTTTGCGCAGCATAACACGCGCTCGGTGTATTCTGCTTCGTACGGTGCCGATGGCGCATCGCATCGCGATGGCAATCTCCTGGTAGCTCTTTTGTTCAACGTCGCACATCAGGATAGCTGTGCGATAGTCGGTCGGCAGAGCGGCCAACGCCTTCTGAAGCTTCTCATCCATAATCGGGTTGATCACGATGTCTTGCGGGTTGCTGTCTGGCGCTGCAAATTCATGCGCCAACGGCTGGCCCTCTTCATCACCCTGAACAGGCGTGTCAAGCGAGTACATCGGAACGCGCTTTTGGCGTCGGCGCATATCAATCACTCTGTTGGTAATTATTCTGAAGAGCCAACCTTCAAACGACCGAGCGTGATCATAGGTATCGAAATTGTTCCAGGCTCTTACATAGGCGTCCTGCGCAACGTCTTCCGCATCTGCGGCGTTTCCTGTTAGTCGGTAAGCGAGATTGTATGCTCGCCTCTGGCTGCGCAGGAACAGCTCCTCGAATTCTCTCTGTGTATTTGCAGGACCAGGTAGAGTCGACATCGGGTTCCTCCTCGTTGCTTATGCTACCGTCTCATTCACTCGACTTTTGTGTTTCTTTCGCAAGCAGATTGTGTACCGTCTGCTTGATAACTTCGCAGCCGCTGTCCTTCATAATAAAGGCATCTGCGCCGGCCGCCAGTGCGAGACCGCGGTCGGAATAGTAAACGCTCATCACCACGATCTTCACATCCTTGTCGCGGCTACGGATGCACCGGGTGGCTTCGATACCGTTCATGCGTTCCATTTGACAGTCGATCAGGATAACTGTCGGATGGTGCTGTTGCGCTAACGCAACCGCTTGCAAGCCGTTATCGGCCTCCCAGTGAACTGAGAGCTTACAGTCACACTCCATTGCATGCTTTAAACAGCGCCTGATGTTGGGGTCATCGTCCGCTAGCAGCAACGTTACAGGACCACTCAAATCTCACACTCCCGGTAAGCATGGGCACTGAGCCCTATACTCATCTTGGACGCGCTTAAGTTGGCCGATATCTTTTGCTTCACTTTCGCGAAGCAGCTTTTGTTTGTGTATACAGCCAACTTATGCATCTATTATCTAACATAACAAAACGATTGGCACTGTGTGCAACCACAGTCTTTTACTGTGGAATACCACAGTCGATGTTGACTTGTACGCATGACGGAGCATTGCCTAAGAATGTTCGCGCCGGTTAGGAAATATTCGTTATGCTATAATTCCGCAACTTCCACAAAATGCGTTGCGAGTTAGATGCTCATGTGGGCATCTGATTGAAGACAGAGCGTATCGTGAATCTGTTATCCACAGCTTCAGCATCTAGGTCGCTTCTGTAAGCAGACGCGCATCGATGGATGTCCGTTTGAGAGAAGGTACCGATTTTGCAAGATCCTAACAAGGGCGAGAGGTTCGGCGATGCGGCCGAGACTAAAGAAGATTCGACAAACGAGCCGAAGATTTACGACGTGACAATTATCGGCGGCGGCCCTGCGGGGCTATTCGGCGCCTTCTATGCAGGGATGCGCAAGATGAGCGCAAAGATTATAGATAGCCTTCCCGAGCTTGGGGGTCAGCTTGCTGCACTCTATCCAGAAAAGTTCATCTACGACATGCCGGGTTTCCCAAAGATTCTGGCCAAAGACCTGGTTGCCAACCTCGTAGAACAAGCAAGCAGATACGATACAGCCATCTGCCTTTCCCAAAAGGTGCTAAATGTAACTAAGGGCGAGGATGGCATTATCACGCTTAAGACGGACAAAGGGACGCATCGATCGAAGACCGTGATCCTTGCCGCTGGCGCCGGAGCCTTTTCACCTATTAAGCTCGATGTACCTGGAGTTACAGACTTCGATGATCGGGGTGTCTATTATGCTGTCCGCGATAAATTGCTCTTTGCTGGAAAGCGCCTGTTGGTAATCGGCGGGGGAGACTCTGCAGTGGATTGGTGCATGAATTTGGAGCAGTTTGCCTCGAAGATCCACTTGATTCACCGCCGCGATGTCTTTAAAGCGCACGAAGAGAGCGTCGACTGGCTCTTGCGCCGTTCTCCTGTTGAGGTGCGCCTTTTTCATGAGCTAAGGCGCGTCGAGGGCGATGAGGAGGTTCGCAAGGCAGTCATCTTCAGCAATAAATCTGGAGATGAGATCACCCTCGAGGTTGATGCCGTGTTGCTTAACCTCGGTTTTCGCGCAGATATTGGCCCTGTTAAGGACTGGGGTATCACGCTCGAAGGCAACAAGGTGGCAGTGGACCGGTTCATGCAAACCAACATACCGGGCATCTATGCTGCGGGCGATATTGCAGCCTATCCCGGCAAGTTGGACTTAATCGCTACCGGAGTGGGTGAGATCTGCACTGCGATCTATCATGCGAAAACCTGCGTAGACCCAGACGCACGGTTTAAGCAGGTTCACAGCAGCGGTCTTGTAATGTAGCGATGCGAGCTTAATATTAAGGAGCGGCGTCTGTCGAAGGTTCAGAATGAGTTAGCACCCACTGAAGATCGTTTTTCGCCGCTTCGCTAATCGCCCGGCTGGCTTCAGTATCAAGCATAAGGGTTCGGTTCAATAACACCACATAGGCAAGGCCCAGCATCATTATTGTCGCGGGCGCCATGGTTAGCATACCACGCGCCGATGTGGCAAGTGCCGTCTTGCGCTTGATGATACACGCGGCAAGAAGTCCGATCATCGCTAGTAACGGCACTGCGCACGCCATAAGTGCATGAATAAATGTCTCGCGAAGGCTCAAGTTGTGAGCAACATCCACGAGGCTAGTTAGGGCAGCCGCAACTGGGTGCTGCGCGCTCAGGTAATCTCTGCAGGCGAAAATGATCTCGATAACGGGAACCGCTGCAGCCACTGCCGCCAGGGTACAGTACCTGTTACTCAATTGGTTACGTTCTTCAGCGCCGCCCTCGGTTGGTGCAGTGTCTCCTTGCAGCCCACGTTTCGTTTGAAAGCGATTAATCAATCCTACACTCAATAGCGCTAACAGGCAGAGAAATATCGTTGCCACTCCAATAGACGGCCCACCGGTAAACATCAGGAAACCCGTTGTACATATGCCGCTTAACAGAAGTATCCACCCAGCCTGGGCAGCCGCCTTAACTCTTGATCCAAATAAAGACCAACGCTGCCAGAGAACTAGAATAACACTCATAAGCGAAAATGCGACAATTTGCTGAATAATGCAGACACCTGCCATCCAGTTGCCAAAGAGGTCTGCGAGCGGAATGCCTGGCGGAATCCCAGGAAACGAGCGATCGAAGCGCGCCATATCAATTCGATTTCTTAACGTACACGAGGTGTCTATCTCTCTGCTTACAAAGGCGATGTCAAAGTTCCGATGCGTTCGCTGCAGCAGAGACAGGTAGCTGGAGCCGTTCTGCTTCCACTGCGCAGGAGTCCGAATGCGTGCGGGCACGAGAGGGGAGGATGAGTCTGTGCCCGAAATAATGCAGACATCTGTGCCAATCAGCGCCTCATAAGCCCATTGGGATCGATCGCGCATGATCATTCCCAGGGTTAGCAGTTCCCGACGCAGTTTTACGCAGTGAGCCACATCTCCTTTTGCCACGTCGCCTTCTGCAATGTGGCGCACTAGCTGGGCCATTTGCCTGATCTCACCAAGGTGCGGAAATGAAACGAGCGAGAGTGGGCCGATCTTCTGGACGGCGCCGTAGTCGCCGTATACGGCAGAGTACAGGCGCCACTCGCCAAGCACCTCTTCGTAGATGTAGGCATCCCAGCGGAGTTTGTGAGCCGCGCGCGAAAGTGCCACCATGCCGTCAATATCCCGATGCGCCGCAAAGCAGGTAACAGCCAACATTGTGGGCCAGAATGCATTGTCGCTATCGCGCTTTTCACCGGCGCGTAATGCCCATTCCATCACGCTGAGGTCATCAGCGTCCGGGCGTTTATCGTCGGTTTTGGATGAAGTCTTTGACGGATCTGCAGAGACAGGCGTGGACTTTGGGTCGATCCTAATCCGGTCGTTCATCATGTACCGAGCGAGATGGGCGTAGGCGCCAGGCGCATCTGGGAAAGTGCGCATAACTACGCCGAGACGATAAAGAGTATTGTCCTGCGGTGTCGATGTTGTGTGAACCGATTTTCGATCCAGACCGCCAGAAGCTGCGAGCGCGGTAGCGCGTCCAACCTGTAGCAGGTAGTCGTCCGGATGGGCCGCAGCCGCACGATCGAAGAGGGCGATTTCCTGCTCGCCAGGTCCGCCACTGAACTGATTAACAAATGGGAGAGCGCGACTGGAGAGGGCAAAACGGACCTGAGCGAGCACCATAAAGCGAACTGGAGGAAGAACGAGCAGGCTGCCGCAGACGCCAAGCAACACTCCTACGAGCCATCCGGTTCTACTGGAAGAGGTAACCATAACTTCCCTGCTCGGGACAGATTGAATCAGAAGTGGCTTGCGCAGGCGGAATACAGATTAGAGCGAGGCATCCGTTGGGCCTTGCACAGGCTTTGAGGCGCTTGCTGTACGCTTTTCAGCGGTATCTGGCCGGCTCCATAGCTTTGCGGCTACAGGCGCCGGGTTGTTCAGCAGAGCTTCCAGCGGGACGGGCGGACCCGAGCGAAAACTAAACACCTGGGCAGATGCCACAGTATCTTGATGCCTTGCCACATGACTAATATGGCCATGGCCAGCTCTTGTAGTAAACGATAGGCTCACGATCATGAGTGCCGCTGCAGACACTGCGCCAACCACAAGCTGTGATGCAAAATGGGATGCCGCACTCGAGAATACGTCCTTTACCCTATGTCTCAGTAGCTCAAGCCAGTCTCGCCATCGCGGACCACTCGATTGAACCAGCATGTGAACAACGCGGTCGTCAAACTGCTGTGCACGCTCATAATTGAACGTGGGAGTCGACGTCATGCGCATCGATAGTGCAAGGTGAAGCGCTCTGTCGGCTTCATCAATTCGGCGGCACGCCGGGCACTTAGACAGGTGCTCTTCGAGCGCAGCCCATTGATATCGAGGGAGAGCGCCTTCGGCTCGTTTCGCGAGCCGCTTGCGACATGTCGAGCACGGATCAAACATGGTCCGCCTCCTCTTGCAGTGCAGTCCATCGGCGTCTGAACTGGTCTCGTGCTGTATTTAATCGAGAGCGAACAGTGCCTAGCGGAATCTGAAGGACATCCGCGATCTCCGCGTACTCCAGCCCTTCAACTTCTCGCAGAACAAGCGCAGCACGCATCGGCGGAGAAAGTGAATTTAGCACCTGTTCCACGGATAGCCGCTTCTCAACATCAGGGTTGACCGCAACGAAATTGCAGATCGTCTCTTCCAGCGGCATCTCGGAGCTGGCAGACTTACGGCGCATTCGATCGAGGCAGATGTTAATTACGATGCGATAGAGCCAGGCGTAAAATCCAGAGTCTCCGCGAAATTGTCCTATTTGGCGGAAAGCTTTAACAAACGCCTCCTGGGCAACATCCTCCGCTTCACGCGGATTGTGCAGAACATGGCCGGCGAGCCGAATAACTCGATCGCGGTACTTGTCCAGAACCCAGCGTATTGCCTTTTCGTCGCCAGCGGCGCAACGGTCCAACCATGCGCGCTCACGCTTGCGTTCTTCAATGTCGATCGCGACCCCTGGTGAAGGAGCCATGATCGATTCAGCCATTTTCCATACGCTTACAGCCATAGTCGATGAGCCCGCCTTTCGTAGAATTATAGCTAACGACGCTTCAGAGCTCGCAGGGGTTCGCTTTTCACTCTTATGGAATTATACACACTATTCGATCTATTCGATATCCTGGTATTCTGCCACACTTGGGAGAGGTCCGCCAGGGTTGAACATCCTCTCAACGTCATCGCGGCTAATACAGATATCACGTGGCTTGGCGCCGTTCAATGGACCAACAATTCCACGCTCTTCCATCATTTCTACAATTCTGGCGGCGCGCGTGTAGCCTATGCGGAACCTGCGTTGAAGCATCGAAGTCGATGCCTGCCCGTTATTCACAACAAGCCGCACTGCCTGCTCAAAGAACTGGTCATCGACCTCATCATCGCCATGGCCATTGGGACCACCGCCGGAATCACCTGAACTCTCACCGATCGTGAAGGAAAAGTTCGGCTTTTCCTGTTCCTTCAGGTAATCCACCAGTGCATTCGTTTCGCTCTCACTTAAGTAACATCCCTGAACGCGAAGTGGTTTAGAGGCATCGATAGGCATAAAGAGCATATCGCCGCGGCCAACAAGCCTGTCAGCGCCGGGCATATCCAGAATCGTCCTGCTATCCACTTGCGAAGCAACGGCAAAGGCGATCCGAGAGGAGATATTTGCCTTTATCGTTCCCGTTATGATATCCACCGAGGGTCTCTGGGTGGCGATGACAAGATGGATTCCAGTGGCGCGCGCGAGCTGTGCAAGCCGACAGATGCTCGTCTCGATCTCCGGCCCCTGCTGCATCATCAGGTCTGCCAGCTCATCCACGATAAGCACGATGTATGGCATCCGATCATCTTCGGGCACCTTCTGGTTATATCCGTCGATGTTTCGGGTTCCGAGAGCAGCGAAGAGATCGTAACGGCGATCCATCTCCTTCAGGGCTGCACGAAAAATCCCCGCAGCCTGCTTCACATCCTTCACAACGGGATGCATCAGGTGAGGGATGCCATCCCACAAGCTCAGTTCAACCCGTTTCGGGTCGATCATCATCATCTTAACATCGCGAGGTGTGGCGCGATAAAGCAGGCTCGCAATGAGGGTGTTAAGGCATACCGATTTACCACTATTGGTGGAGCCTCCGATAAGAAGGTGTGGCATGCGCGTAAGATCAGCATACTTGTACTGGCCAGCAACATCCTTGCCGAGTGCGATCGTTAACTTCGATGGCGCATTTCGATACTCATCGGTATCAAGGCACTCGCGCAGGGTAACCATCATCGGCGTTGCATTGGGAACCTCCAGGCCAATGGCGCTTTTGCCTGGGATCGGTGCCTCAACGCGAACGTCTATGGCGGCTAAACTCATTGCTAGGTTATCGGCAAGGCTAACAATCTTGTTGACTTTGATGCCAGGCCCAAGCTGAATTTCGTAGCGCGTTACGCTGGGGCCGCTTGCGACTTCGACGACGTTCGCAGAGATGTTGAACTGCTCCAGTGTCTGCTCGATCGTGTGAATTCTATCTGTAAGCTCACTTGGCGACCGTTTCGAAACGGAGGGTGGCGCCTCCTTCAGCAGAGTGATCGGAGGCAGCACAAATGGACGCTCAATCGGCGCAGGCAGGTCGTCTATAACCTCAGACGTCGCACTTTGATCGGCAGGCTTTGCCGACGATGATGCCCTCGAAGCGCGCGGCTCAGGCAGTGGTGCATCTGTGACTTCGAAAGGAGGATCGTCATCTTCGGCATCGGCGTTGCCGTGGATTTTTGTCCGCGTGAGATTAAACAGTCTGACGAGCGTATTTGTATTTTCTGCAGCGGTTTCGTTATCGCGTCTTGCATCTGGCGCCTGCGGAACGGTATCTGCCCCCGCGGCTGCCTCGGAAGGTGAAAGCGCACGCTCCGCGACGCGCTTAACGCGGCGAAGGCGCTCCTGCTCTTCCGGGTCGGCCGGTCCGTCATCCGCGCTGATGCCGCGTCGGGATTTCGGGGAACTGGGAAGCGCCGCGTCTAGTTCGTCGGCTTTGGACTTTCGAGATGGCCTAGTTAGACCGCGCTGTGCCGCCTGTGCACCGGCTAGGCTGGTCTCATGCATTCTTCGGAAAATCACGATCAAAGGCTGATCGAGTATCAATACTACTGATATCAGAGTTAGAAGTATAAGGAAGGAACCGCCAATCACGCGCCCGCACAACATATCCAACAGCGATCCAAAGAGCGCTCCGGTATATCCTCCTGCCTCTCTGGCTAGATCGGCATTAAACGCTGCGTGAAAGGGAAAAACAGCAAAGTGTCGCCCCGTAACGAAAACAATATATAAGAGGATTGTACCGAGAGATGCGTGGGTGAAGGTGAGGCGTTCGTAACCGATCAGGAACATCGTTCCAACGGTCATCAATAACAGAGGCACAACAAAGGAACCAATGCCGGAGATGAGACGCATAGCATCGGCTACGTGTTCGGGTATCAGGCCAGGTTGGCTCCAACTTAAGCTAAGGAGTGTCGTGGCGCCGATAAAGAAGATGATCAGGCCGGTGATATCCTGCCTGCGACGACTGGAAGGCGATGTTTGAACGGTGCGAGACCGCGGCGCATTTGCCATTAAAAGGGCCCACCTCCGAACAAAGTATAGCAGAAATATGACTGTGCGTCAATTTGGAAGCACGCTCGCTCCTTAGCGATCGGGCTCAATGCTTCAAAGGGGCGTGAGCGCTGCTGCACCTAACGACTTTGTACACACCCAGTACAGTTTGATGTAGAATAGGGGAAACAGGTTTCGGCTGTTGCTCGCACCTAAGCAAAAGAATAGAATGTGAAGTTGCTCTATGAAAAAGGAAAAGCCAGCACTAACCGCAGATGCTGAGCGTGAACGGAACGCAAGAAAACAGGTTAGCTACAACCGCAAAGCCCGACATGAGTACGAGATTATGGAAACGTACGATGCCGGCATGGTGCTTGTTGGCACCGAAGTTAAGTCTCTTCGTGCAGGCAAGGTAAATATTGCAGAGGGTTTTTGCCGGGTCGAACACGGCGAAATCTGGATATACAATATGCACATCTCGCCGTTTGACCAGGGGAACCGATTTAACGTTGAGCCGCTCCGAAAAAGAAAACTGCTCCTTCACCACTATCAGATAGAGGAGCTTCGCTCGCTCGCGGAGCAGAAAGGATACTCGATAGTGCCATTGAGCCTCTATTTTCAGCGTGGATTTGCGAAAATGGAGATTGCTTTGGGTAAAGGCAAGAAGCTTTGGGATAAGAGAGACTCCATCGCAGAAAAGGATCAAGACCGCGAAGAACGCCGTCGCGTGTTTTCGCGTGAGTAGCGTTTATGTTGCATGCGCTGCTAGATTGCTGAATAGGCCATATCGGTGTTTACCCGTTCCCATGCTATCAGGTACAATTGTCCGGTTTACCTCAATATGATGATATTGCGTAAGAGCGGATCCGGGCCAATGCTGGCCCTGCCACATAGGCGGTTTTCGCAAGCGGCACACAGAAGGCCGCAACAGTTTGAGGACTAGTTAGAGAGAAGGAGTTCCGGAGATGACCAAAAGGGTCTACCTATTTGAAGAGGGCAACGCGACGATGCGCGACCTTCTCGGCGGCAAGGGCGCTAACCTTTGCGAGATGACGAACATCGGATTGCCCGTTCCCCCAGGATTCACGATCACGACTGCCACCTGCAACGAGTACTATACCAGTGGCAAACAGCTTCCTGCAGGTCTGATGGATGAAGTCCACGCCGCAGTTGAGGCTGTTGAGGCGAAGATGGGCCGCCAGTTCGGTGGGACAACGAGCCCGCTGCTCGTTTCTGTTCGATCCGGCGCGAAGTTCTCCATGCCCGGAATGATGGATACGGTTCTTAATCTTGGCCTGAATGCAGAAACCGTGAAGGCTCTGATCGCTGAGACGGACAACCCGCGCTTCGTTTACGACGCCTACCGCCGCTTCATCATGATGTTCTCGGATGTCTCATTTGGTCTATCCAAACACCAATTCGATAACCATATTTTCCAGGAGTACAAAGAGGCCAAGGGCGTCTCCAATGACCTCGACTTAACGGCAGAAGATCTTGAGATCATCTGCGAAAAGTTCCTGGCACATGTCCGCGAAAACGCGGGCCGCGAATTCCCCTCAGACCCATACGAGCAGCTTGAGCTTGCCATCGAAGCGGTCTTCAAATCCTGGAATACCGATCGCGCTATCGTCTACCGCCGCACCGAGAAGATCCCGGACGACATCGGCACGGCCGTCAACGTTCAGAGCATGGTATACGGAAATGCAGGCGACGACTGCGGCACGGGCGTTGCGTTTACACGCGACCCATCGACAGGCGAGCACGCGATGTTCGGCGAGTACCTGATGAACGCTCAGGGCGAAGACGTCGTTGCTGGCGTTCGAACCCCCGTTCCGATTTCTGAACTCGAAAAGCAGAACGCGGATGTCTACAAGCAGTTCCATGATATGTCCAGCACGCTAGAGCGACATTACAAGGACATGCAGGATCTCGAGTTCACGATCGAGCACGGCAAGCTCTTTATGCTCCAGTGCCGCGTCGGCAAGAGAACCGGACCCGCCGCTGTACAGATCGCAGTCGATATGGTTCACGAGGGTCTGATCACGAAGCAGGAAGCGGTGAACCGCGTAACTGGCTCACATGTCGATCAGCTGCTTCACCCACGTATCGATCCTGATGCTCTCGCATCAGCAAAAGTGCTGGTCTCCGGTCTAGCAGCATCGCCCGGTTCCGCAGTTGGTAAAATCGTCTTCGATGCCGATACCGCAGCCGAGCGCGGAGTGCACGGCGGAGCCGGCGAAAAGGTGATCCTGGTTCGCGACGAAACCAACCCGGATGACGTTCACGGCATGCTCGCTGCACAGTGTATCCTCACTGCGCGTGGTGGTAAAACCTCCCACGCAGCCGTCGTTGCTCGCGGATTTGGCATCCCCTGCGTCGCTGGCGCAGAAGCGCTCAAAGTCAATGCGAACGCGAAGACCGCAACCGCAGGCTCCATTGTCCTCCGCGAAGGTGATATCATCACTGTTGATGGCTCGACTGGCCACGTATACGTTGGCGCGCTCAAGCTCATCGCTCCCGAAGTTAGCGGCCATTTTGGCGAACTCATGGAGTGGGCAGACAGCTTCCGCACACTCAAAGTCCGCACGAATGCGGATAACCCGAGAGATGCCAAGCAGGCCATTGAACTCGGCGCCGAAGGCATTGGCCTCTGCCGAACAGAGCACATGTTCTTCGAGCAGGAGCGCCTCCCGATCGTTCAGGAGATGATCCTGGCAGAAGACGAGGCGACCCGACAGAATGCGCTCGACCGACTTCTGCCTATTCAGCAGAAGGACTTCGAGGAGATCTTTGCGGTTATGGACGGCAAGCCCGTTACGATCCGCTTGATCGATCCGCCGCTGCATGAGTTCCTGCCTAACTTCGACACGCTCAACGTGGAAGTTGCGCTCCTTCGCGAGAGAGGCAACAATCCGGAAGAGCTGAAGAAGAAAGAGCACCTGCTGCACGCAGTTGAAGGAATGCGCGAAGCAAACCCGATGATGGGCCTGCGCGGTTGCCGCCTCTCGATCGTATTCCCCGGCATCGTTGAGATGCAGGTGAAGGCGATCCTTCAGGCTGCCGTCGCGGTTAAGAAGACCGGAATTGACGTTCTGCCGGAAATCATGATCCCGCTTGTCGGCCATGTGAACGAACTGAAGTCAGTTCAGACCCAGCTGGAAGCAGTTGCGAAGGCAACTATCGATGCATCGGGTATCGAGCTGAACTATATGTTCGGTACGATGATCGAAATTCCGAGAGCCACTCTGATTGCCGACAAACTGGCAGAACTCGCACAGTTCTTCAGCTTCGGAACGAACGACCTCACCCAGATGACCTTCGGATACTCCCGAGACGACGCTGGCAAGTTCCTCGTGCCATACATCGAGAAGAAGATCCTGGCTAGCGATCCATTTGATACGATCGACCAGGAAGGCGTTGGCCAGCTGATGAAGATGGCTGTCGCAAGCGCAAAGACGGTTCGACCTGATATCAAACTAGGTATCTGCGGCGAGCATGGCGGCGAACCCGAGAGCGTTAAGTTCTGCCACAGAATCGGCTTGAACTACGTCTCCTGTTCTCCGTTCCGCGTTCCAATTGCCCGCCTCGCGGCCGCTCAGGCCGCTATCGGTGATGGCAAAGAGCGAGACAAATAGGTTCTGACGAATCTGGTTTCGGCTTCGGCTGTGTGTGCCTGCATCTCCTCGATGCGACGGCACACTCGGCCGGAGCCGTATTTGCTTTACTGTGGGATAAAAGGAGTGTGCGGATGCTGAGAAACACGGCATTGAAACATGCCGGCATTGCATGCTGGCCAGTGGCGCTATTCATTATGATTACATTTACAAGTTCGTTCGCGGCAGCACAGGACAAGCCGGTCGCGACTGTCAACGGCGAAGCCATATCGACTACGGAGTTTTACAACCGCCTTCAGCGAGTTAAAGGCTCCGACTTTCTCCTGCCCACCAACCCGCCAACGATGCGCACTGAAACTGCCGGATACATCGTGCTCAATTCCATTATAAATGAGCGCATCATCTTGCAATGTGCTGCCAAAAGCAGCCTTACTGCCACCGATGCAGAGATTGAAGCGGAGCTCGCACCGCTGCTAAAACGCGACAACGTCGCGAAAGCCATAAAGGACGGATCAGTAACCGCAGATGAGGTAAAGTACGACCTCATGGTTCAGATAGCGCGGTTCAATCTTGCCACTGAGCGCAAGCTAGCCTCCGCAGACGAGATCGAAAAGTTCTATAAAGATCATATCGATGCGTACAAGAGCCCCGAACGCTGGGGACTATCTGCTATCCGTGTGAAATCGCTCGATGTCGCCAATACGGTAGTGAGTGAACTGAAGGGCGGAAAGACATTTGAAGAGACCGCACGCGCCTACTCTGTAGATGACCGAACGAGAGCGACTGGCGGGAAGATAGGCGTATTTGATGCCGATGATAAGAACTTGCCGGTGGAGCTGCGCAAAGCGGTGGCGCCGCTGCAAAATGGTCAGTATACCCAGCCAATCGGAACACAGTTTGATGCCGGTGATGGCGCAGGCAAGCAGCTTGTGTACTGGATTATCAAGGTTACGGCCAAGTCTCCAGCAACACAGCGCGGCTTCGACGAAGTGAAGGATCAGATTGCTCGCCTTGCAGCCATCCAGAAGGTTGGCGGCATGCAGAAGGCCGATGATCGTATCGCAGAGTTCCGTAAGGCTGCCGACGTGAAAATCAATCTGGCAGGTTATGATGGCCTTGGCAGCACGACAAAGTAATCCCCGTCGCATATCAAAGTTTCGACATTAATCGACCCGCGAGCAATCTACTTGCTCGCGGGTCGATGCTACAAAATATATCTGGACAAGTCCTCGTCTTTGACGATATCATCCAGTCGCTCGCGAACAAAGGCCGCATCGACGGTAATCTCGCGCTCGCCTTCCGGCAGGTCAGGTGCGTCAAACGATATCTGTTCCAGAAGCCGCTCCAGGATCGTATGCAGCCGTCTTGCCCCTATGTTTTCGCTTCGCCTGTTGACCTCTGCCGCAATTCTAGCCATCTCCTGAATTGAGTCGGGCGCAAACTCCAGACTCACACCCTCTGTCGCAAGCAGGCTGGTGTATTGCCTTGTGAGTGCGTTTTTTGGCTCCGTGAGAATGCGACACAAGTCTTCCTCGGTAAGGTTTTCAAGCTCCACACGAATGGGTAGGCGCCCCTGAAGTTCTGGGATCAAATCGGAAGGCTTGGAGACGTGAAACGCCCCGGCAGCGATAAACAGTATGTGGTCAGTTTTTACTGGCCCATGTTTGGTGTTTACAGTGGAACCTTCGATGATCGGCAAGATGTCCCGTTGAACGCCTTCGCGCGAGATATCTGGCCCTCCACCTCCGCCAGGATTACGGGATGAGCCAGCAATTTTATCGATCTCGTCAACAAAGATGATCCCGTTCTGCTCTGCGCGCTCAATAGCCTCTCTGACGACAGAATCGCGGTCGATTAACCGCTGCGCCTCTTCTTGCTCGAAGATCTGTTTCGCCTCACCGATGGTTACATGCCGGTGCTTAACACGCTTCGGAAGCATCCCACCAAGCATGTTCTGCATGTCCATGCCGCCTTCGTCATTGCCAGGCTGCGAGAGGTTGCTCATAAACATTACGTTTGCGGATTCTTCGACAGAAATATCTATCTTGTCGCCGTCCCGCGCACCGGAAAGAATCTGGGTGCGCAACCGGTCGCGAATGCGCTCTCGTCGTGCGAGGTCTTTTCGCGCATCTTCCGAAAGCGCTTCCTCGTCCGCTGTCTGTTGTTCCGTGGGCTCTGGCGCAGGTGTTTCTGCTGAGGGAGTATGCCCAAATAGCGGTCCCATCATCTGCTGAATTGCACGAGTGAGATCGGGAGAATCACCTCCCTCTCGCTTCCTCGTGCTTTGAGCCGATCTGAGCGGCTGTAGAATATCGACAATGCGCTCGACCGCGGCTTCCTGAGCAGCTTCAGAAACCTCTTCGATCTTCTCTTTTTCAACCAGGCGAATTGCAACTTGAACGAGGTCACGTATCATCGAATCGACGTCACGTCCAACGTAGCCAACTTCGGTAAACTTTGTGGCTTCAACTTTGACGAACGGAGCATGTGCAAGCGTGGCTAGCCTGCGCGCAATCTCTGTCTTTCCTACGCCTGTCGGACCGATCATGAGAATGTTCTTTGGGATTACCTCATCGCGCAGATCCTCTGGCAGCATTCGCCTGCGATATCGGTTGCGCAGCGCAACGGCAACGGCGCGCTTCGCATTTTTCTGACCAACAATGTATCGATCGAGCTCTGCAACAATCTGGCTGGGCGTGAGCTCTTCAGTGATTTCCTGCATCTGAGGTTCCAGTTCCAATCGGGTAATCATAAGTGGTATCAAAGGTGTAAACGGGGATGGCCTAGGTTGTCTCACTATTATACACTTTACAGCGAGCAGTGGTTCCATGAGGATTGGGAGGCCGAGTATTGAGATGGTATGCGGACAAGAAAAAAGGGCGTGCGAGCTGCTGCTCGCACACCCTTAAGCCCAACACTGCGTAAATACCCTATGATAGTTGCGCCGCTTGCTGCGAACGACTAGAGATACTTACTTCAGGCTAGAAACGGTTACTTTAGTACACAGGAACCAGGCCACTATCTGTGGGCAGAGCTGGCTGTGGACTGCACTGTGAAGCAATAAACCCGTCCGACGTGATTTTCGCATGTCCGTCACAGAAATACGCGATGCGACGCGGTCCAATGTTTGAAATGCCTGGCTTTGCAGTTGCCCATGCAACCTGCGCATCCCCTTTACCGAGGTGGAAGGACATCACTTCGGCGCCCATATAGGTTTCCGACGGTAGGATTATCCCTGCCAACGCGCCAACGCGTGTCATTACCGTGTTGAGACAGTAGCTAGTGTGCTCTTCCTTCCATACAGGAAGCCCACCGGATGGGTCACTGTATGTGGTCCCATTAACGGTGAAGGTACCAATACCGCTATCGTCAGGGCATTTAAAGATGTCGATGCTCTTGATGTAGGGTAGGGCGTAGATCGTAGGGTCATAGTACTGTGACGGATTTAAAGCCCACACCGGGCGACACGGTTTACAGGGGAACTTCGTCGTGAAACTGGGGTTCGCAATCCAGCCAGACGCAGGGTTCTGGGTTGAGTTTGTCGGCGGGTAAGTCTCATCGAAATCCTGTACGTACATCATCCAGGCGAGACCGATCTGCTTGACGTTAGAAGTGCAGCTTGCCTGACGCGCCTTTTCGCGAGCCTGAGCAAACACTGGAAATAGAATTGCAGCGAGAATCGCGATGATTGCGATAACGACAAGCAGCTCGATCAGGGTGAATCCCTTTTTCGGCGTTGCATGCATGGCTGATGATCCTTTCGGGAGCGTATGGTTGCTCAATCTGGTTACGCAGTCCAGATTGAGTGCGGATAGGATGACTTACTCGGACCTCCGCAGGTCCGAAACCAGTTTGCCGTCAGAAAGCGTAATGATCCGGTTCGTTGCCTTTGCAAGGGCTTCGTTATGTGTAACCAGAACAACCGTTAGTCCTTCCGAGTTGAGGGCACGAAACAGACTGAGAATCGACTCTCCGCTGGCCGTATCGAGATTACCAGTAGGTTCATCTGCGAGCAGTAGCTTCGGTGAATTGATAAGCGCTCTGGCGATTGCCACGCGCTGCATTTCTCCTCCGGAGAGCTCATGTGGCCTGTGCGTTCGCCGGTGCGATAGGCCAACGCGTTCTAGCAGCTCATCTGCGTGTTTTTGCGCTCGCCTGCGAGCAAAGAGCCCTGGCAGAGCTACGTTTTCGGCTACAGTGAGCGTTGGCAGCAGGGCGAAATGCTGAAATACAAATCCGACCAACTCGCGCCGCATCCGCGTTAGTTCTCGATCAGCTAGCCCGGATGTGCTTCGTCCATTGATGGTTAGCTGTCCAGATGTCGGCGTATCCATACAACCGAGCAGGTGAAGCAGAGTGCTTTTGCCGGCGCCGCTTGGTCCGACAATGGCGAGCATCTCGCCATGTCGAATTTCAAAGCTAACACCATCGAGTGCACGTACGGTTTCTGCGCCTCTGCGGTACTCCTTTACTAGAGCTTCGGCAACAGCAGTGTTTTCGGTACCTATCACATCACCTCGAACGAATTTACGTATGGATAAATCTCATCTCAACCGCTATTGGCCCCAGTTCGCAGCGCTTCAACCGGCGAGAGCTTTACTGCCCGTATCGCAGGTAGAAGGCAAGCCACCGTTCCTAAGACCGCCGCAAGAGCTAGACAAAGAAGCGCTGCAGCTGCATCAAGGTGCACGAATGCGCTCTCAGGTGAGATTGGGAGCCTGGAGCGCAGCCACCGCTCTAGCGCTGGCGCAGTCGATGCCGATACTGCAATGCCAATTGCAGCTCCAAGCACACACAGCGACATGGTCTCCAGCCAGATGAGCAAGAAAACATCGGTCTTTGATGCGCCAACCGCTCTCATCATTCCAATTTCCGAAGTTCGTTCGCTCACAGCCATCAGGACTGCATTGCTAACTCCTGCGCCTGCTGCAAGCATCGCTATCAGCGCCACACACCCAAGCAGGATGCGCGTTGAGTTTATCAGGTCCTGTATCGTATGGAACACGTGGGCCAGAGGCACCACATTCATATCCATGCCAGCATCGCACCCGCGTAAGTCGGCTACCACATTGTCGAGCATATTCGGGTCCTTCAAGCGGACCAGAATATGTGTTAGCTGTCGCGGCCGTTTGAAAATCGCTTGAGCCCTGCCGATCGATGTGAAGATGAACGTGTCATCTGCATCTCCCGTCGTGTTCAATACGCCGCACACGGTGCCTGTCTGCCCAGCCTGTAATCCAGGGAGCGGAAACTTGTCCCCGATGTTCAGTTTTAGTCGCGTCGCAGACGTGGCGCCGAGCAGACATTCATCATTTGCAGCTGGAAGTGCGCCCTTAATGCGCCAGCCTCGCTTCAGCGCAAGGATTTCTGGATCGACACCCTGATACACCCACTGAGCGCCGGAATTTTCGTCGTAAACGGCATTCATGAGTACGGGAGCCGCACTAGCCACGCCTGCGGATGCCTTCACCCTGGCCAGATAGTCTTGTTTCAGGTAGCACGGCCAGCTTGCGCCATGTAGCGCCATCGATGCCGCATCGTAGGGGCAGCCCTTGGGGGCAACCAGAATTTGCGCTCCAAGCCGATCCAACTCTCCTTGAATTCCCGCTTGATAGCTTCGCTCAAATGCGATAAGGCTGCAAAGTGCAGCCGTACCGATCGCGACACCTGCGGCGGTTACGATAGTGCGCAGCTTCCTCCGAATAGCATTGCGGATAGACATGCTCAGCCAGGGGTTCATACAGCTGCCTCTTGGACTGTCATCTTG
This sequence comes from uncultured Chthonomonas sp., assembly GCA_903919615.1. Lineage (GTDB taxonomy): Bacteria > Armatimonadota > Chthonomonadetes > Chthonomonadales > Chthonomonadaceae > CAIXIX01. The sequence continues at coordinate 2,843 of CAIXIX010000474.1, read as the reverse complement.
CACGCATCGCTTCTACCGGCTTCATCCGGCTGGCCTGCCAGGCTGGAAAGAGCCCGGCAGCAATTCCAACCGCGAGTCCCATCGCGGCGCACTCACCTACAATAGTCGGGTTTAGGCGCAGTAGCGCCCCCTGTGGAGCCATCGGCACGAGTGTTCTAACTGCCTTCTCAATCCAGGGACCAAGGGTTGCCGCCGCCGCCACGCCGATCATTGCGCCGCAGATCGCCAGCAGACTCGACTCGAGACCAAGCAGCCAGAAAAGATCCAACCTAGATGCTCCCACAGCGCGAAGCATACCGAGTTCTGCCGCACGCTCTACAACCGAAGCCAGCATCGTATTGAATACCGTGAGTGCGCCAATTGCGGCAGCGATGGCTCCAATCGCCAAAAGTAGGGTCCTTACCGTCTCTACGAGGTTGAGAAAGGTGCCCATCATCTCGCCCATGGTCACGATCTGGGCACCCGGCGTCTGCTGCAGTCTATCAGCAGCCCCTGCAAGCAGAGATGGGTCCTTCAGGCGAATTGCAACAGCCGTCAGGCGCCCATGTTGGTCAAACATGTTCTGAGCCGTCGCGATTGGAATAAAAAACTGGCTATCGTCGGTTGTGCCGCTGCGCTCTAGAATGGCGCACACTCGGAACGTCTTGCCCGTTTCTGGCGAATAGAGCGGGTCTCCAATCTGCCGCAACTCAGTTGCAGCCGCTTCGGCTCCCAGGATCACAGAATCGGGGCCAGTAAACCATGTGGAGCCCTGCTTCATCTTCCACCAGGATTTGAGCGGAAGGATATCCCGATCTACTCCTACCCACAGGTCTGTTCTGCCCTCCGTTGGTCGCGGGATTGCCGCCATCAGTACTGGGGCCGCAACCGCAACTGCGCTGTCTGCGCGAACCGCGCCAAGCGAAGCATCCGGAAGCGATACATCTAGAGCCTTACCTTTGATAACGCGCGCCGCTGCATCGTACGGACAGCCGATTGGCACGAGCATCATCTGTATGCCCATGGCATTCAACTCCCGGTTGAGACCAGATCGGTATCCCTGCCCAAAAGCCAACAGCGATGCGAGCACGGCTACAGCCGCAGCGATGCCCGAAATCGTTAGCAATGTTCGCAGTCGCCTCCGTGCAAGGTTTCTAATTGCTAGCGTTAGCATTGATATGAACTCACTTAGGTCGAATGGGGCCAGCCGACGCTGTGGCTGTGGATAGTAGGATCATCGCCGTCCTTGCTGCTTCTCTGATTGCCTTTGCGTCCACGGAAGCAGTCGCAGGGACGCCAGAATCGACGTGGCTCCAGTCTCCTTCTGCTCCCATTCCCTTAAACTTGTCTATCCACGCCTGCGATTGCAGAATTCTTGCAATTGGCTGAGGCTCGCGCAGACGCTGGATCTCAACGTATCTAATCTTTTCTGTTGAAGCGTCGACCGCAAGTACGATTTCGATGAGCCCATATTCGCCGCGCACTCGCCGCGCGACAACGTAACCTTGTATGCTCTTGCCATTCATTACCGCATAGCATCGAAGCGCATTCTCGTCACCGGTTGGCTGCCTGCCTAGGCGCATTGCTACTCGCTGCCTCTGCGCGCTAACCACGAGGTTCCACTCAACCGCACGATCGGCTGTGGGAAAGAACTGGTGCAACTCGGTTAGCTGATTGCGCCACGGGCACAGTCCTGCCGCTTCTTGCTCTTTCGATGCAAAATGGGCGATGTTGTATGTATCCAGCGTAACAGTCTGTACATCCGATGGCATCTGCGCTCGGTGAGTGAAAGCGAAACAGCAGGCACCGAGTCCAACTGCCATAAATGTGATGACAGAAGTCCAGGGTAACCGCGTCATCTAGTACCGAACTCCGGTTGCTTCAAGCTCTTTCGATTGTCCTGTCCCAATGGTGCCCGAAACGGTCACCTGTGAATGCAGTGGAACAGCAGCCACCACGAAACCTGACGATTTTGTGTTCACGTGGACCACACCTGATTTGTCCTTAAGGACAAACCAGCATCCAGACACGGGACACTTTTCGATCATCTCACCAGAGAGCGTTACGTGGGTTTGTGGCGGCAAGCTTGTTAGTTGCTTGACGGAAGCCGTTGACGTAAGACCCGGCGCTGTTCCGAGGGTGACAGGATCTTGTTTATGACAGCCAGCGATAATTGTAGTAAATGCAAATACAATCGGCGCCGTTGCCGTTGCGCGATACGTGCAGCGCATATTTGTGATCTTTCCAGTGAGTGAAGCCCGCAGAACCGTGGCTCGGTGTTGCTTGGGTTGAATCCGAAAATATCCTCGAAGTTCGATCCAACGGCTGAAGGCCGGCTAATCATGAGGATGCGTGCGGGTAAAAAAGAGGCTGTCTAACACATTTTGAAGTGCAGGCAGCCTATACATACGCATATATTATGTTAACAAGATTAAACGAACCTTAAACTAGCATTAAATGCCTTTAAGGGTGTGGCTGTTTTGCATGCCGTTTTCCTTTTGATTTGCCTTTATTGGGGTCGGCAGGCTGAACGGAAGCTGTAGTCACGGTCGCAGATGTCTCCTCGTCAGGAGTTTCAACATCATCTTCGCTGCCGGAATAGGACGCGTAGACGGTGCCGATAGGGCCATCCTTAACCTTTCGGACCTCCAGCGTGCGATGTACGGCCGCAAGGAAGATGCCAGAGCATGCGATCAGTACTCCCATCCATACTAGGTTCACCCACGGTTTGTAGGTGACCTCAGCGTGGACGACCCACACGCCTGTAGTGTTGGGAGCTCCAGGCAAGCTCAGGCTGATCTCGGCATTGTGCGTGGAAGGGTCCAATCTGTCCAGACGCGCAACGCCAGGAACTCCCTTTTCGT
>CAIXIX010000473.1 GCA_903919615.1 uncultured Chthonomonas sp. | reverse complement strand
CTCCCCTTTGAGCTCAAAAAAGGTCGCTTTCGCGCCTCTCGTCAACTCGCCAGAACCGGAAACTTCAGGGCTCCATCCCGGAGCCTCAGTAGTATACGCCACGTTCAGCTCAGTGTCAAGGTAATTGTCGAAGATCCTCTGGAAATGACGTTTTGAGCACTTTAAAGCTGGATCCTGAGCTTAACAGTCGCGACTCCGAAGTATTGATGGCGAGATCTCCAGAATCGCAGCCTACCCATGCGCGGTGCAATCGATCTGCAACGGCAAGGGTGGTACCGCTCCCGCAGCAGAAGTCGGCGATGCGATCACCAGGGTTTGTGGAAGCAAGGAGAATCTTTTCCAGAAGCGCTTCTGGCTTTTGTGTGGGATATCCCGTTCGTTTTGTGCTGGCCTGGTTTTCGATGTCGATAATCCAGTAATCGACCGGCAGGGTGCCCTTACCCAAATAGTGGCGATACGTGAGGTCTGGATACAGGGCTTCCATCTCTTCCGGTAGGTCCCGACGGGATCGTAATGGGCTGTCAGTTATGCCACGACCCATGATGCGATAACTGCCTTTATCATCACTGTATCGGTATTTTTTCAGGGTGGTATCGGAGTAGGGCTGCAACGCAGTTTCGGGGTTAAACGTATAGTGGTTCGTTTTCGTGTAGAAGTAGATCGTATCGTGTTTACGATTCCATCGCTTCCGAGAATTGATAGCTTCTCTATATCCCCAGATAATCTCGTTCTGGAATTTGTCTGGGCCGAACAGCTCATCAAGGATCAATCTGCCGTAGTGGGAAGCCTGCCAGTTCAAGTGCAGGTAGAGACTGCCATCCTCGGTTAGCAGGTTACGAGCTAAGGCGACCCTGTCGTAGAGCCACTGAAGGTAGGCACTAACATCACCGTTCCAGGTGTCCTGATAGGCCTTCTGGGCGTATGGGTCAGCAGAACTCGACATATGCCAGTCGCGACCGGAGAAGAAAGGAGGGTCGAGGTAAATAAGGCTGAACCGTTGACTGGTATCATCGAGCAGCGCATACATAACTTCAATGTTGTCGCCAGCAATCAGGCTGTTGCGCAATGAGCCATCGGTTCCGTGCAGCCTTTCAACGTCGAGCGATGCAACACGGCTTGGCTGGTTTGGGCCAGACTTATCGCGCCACTGCAATCGAACGTCTGAAGGCATAGGACAGCTGACTTCGCTTTCCTGTGGCAGACAGGTTCCAGACCTATGGCCACATAAACCGCAGCCGGGTAGTGGCGCTGCCGGGAGGGATCAAAATTGCATTATCAATTAATCGTGTTGTGCCAATGCGCACTGCCAGCACGGCGAGAGATGCAGCTTCATCCACGCGTTCAACAGGGTTGAGGGTTGCGGGATTCACAATGCAGATGTAGTCCGGCCGAGCCAGTGGCTCGTTCGTTATTACCTGATTCATCGCTTCCAGCGCCACTTCGGCGCTCATCTCTCCTGCCTCTACTACCGCTCTTGCTGCCTGTAAGGCTCCGTACAAAACGGTGGCGGAGCGGCGCTCGCCGGCTGACAAATAGGCATTTCTTGACGAAAGTGCAAGCCCATCGGCCGCACGAACCGTTGGCACCAGACTTAGCTCTGCAGGATGGTTGAGGTCCTGCATCATTCGATCCACTACGAGCGCCTGCTGAAAGTCTTTTTGGCCGAGATAAAGCCGATCTGGAAGCACAATATTTAACAGCTTAAGCACGACGGTAGCTACGCCTGCAAAATGACCGGGGCGAATTTCGCCTTCTAGCGTTTTTGCGATTTCAGGGACTGTTACTACGGTCTGGAACCCAGAAGGATAGACCTCTTCCACGGTCGGTGCAAAGAGGGCATCCACGCCCTCCTCCATGCACAACTGTTGGTCACGTGCGAAAGTTCGTGGATAGGCTGCGAGATCCTCTTTGGGACCAAACTGGGTTGGGTTCACGAATATACTCGCAATCACCACATCGCAATCTGCCTTCGCTTTCCGTATCAGGCTCAAATGTCCTTCGTGCAAGGCACCCATTGTGGGAACAAACCCAATGAGTTTTCCGCCTTGTCTAGTCTCGCGTATTCCCCTGACGTAAGTTCTGAGGGATAGAATTTGTTCAAGAGTCCGCATCAGTTAATACTGTGCTCCTCAGTTGGGAATGAGCGATCGCGCACTTCCAATGCATAGGTTTCCATTACAGATTTTATCTGTTCGGCGAGATTTACATAACGTTTGGCGTGCCGGAAAGGCTTACCTGGCAGCAGGCCCAACAGGTCGTGCCAAACCTGAACCTGGCCATCGCATTGCAGCCCTGCTCCAATCCCAATCGTCGGGATGCGAATCGCTGCTGTAATCTCACCCGCCAGTGCGGCAGGGATACCTTCGAGGACAATACCAAAGGCGCCTGCGTTCTCAAGCGCGGCTGCATCTTCAAGCATATGCCTGGCCGATTCCTTATCCTTACCTTGCGCTTTGTGCCCACCAAATATGTGTACGGATTGTGGAGTTAGTCCGATATGGCCCATCGTAGGAATGCCGGCATCAACCATATGCTTGACCGTATTAAGCATATTGGATCCGCCTTCGACCTTTACAGCCTGCGCTCCCGCCTCCTTTAGGATTCGCACTGCACTCCGTAGCGCATCTGCTGGATCTGCCTGATAGGAGCCAAAGCTCAGATCCGCGATGAGCAGCGCTCTCGACACGCCTCGCCTCACTGCGCGCACATGATGGATTATCTCATCGAGGGTCACGGGGATAGTTGTCTCATACCCTAGCGTCGTGGTGCCCACCGAGTCGCCCACAAGAATGGCATCGACGCCAGCGCTATCCGCGATAAGTGCGGAAGGATAATCGTAAGCGGTCACCATGACGATGGGTCTGGCCTTAGACTTATACTTTACGAATTCGGGAACGGTGACGATTCGCAGCGGCGTCGCAATCCCTTCTGTGGTTTTAGAACTCATAACTCCCCAGCCTGTTCAAGTCGCGCTTGCTGCCTCCAATACGCTCTGCAGCGCGACGCGAACTCGCACTCCTTGCAAATCTCTTTCTCTATTGGATAGATCGTCGACCATTCGGCAGATAAGACCAGTTCGACCGTGTCTACGACCGTCTGCCTGAAGGATTTCAGCTCCTCTGGGCTCATTGAATAGCTCGAACTCTCACCCGTTCGCAGGCAGTATATGGTACCGCGTACTACTGTCTCTGGGTACAGATCGTTGAGGATCAACTGGTAGCAGCTCATGGCGAGGCTGTCTCTAATATCTTCTGGCGATACTTCGGTCCTGCCGCTCTTGTAGTCGATCACCTCCAAGGAACCATCTTGATACCGATCTATACGATCTACCCGTCCGCTAAGTTTAAACACTCCCATGTCGCATGAAATGGTCTTCTCAGTCGCGATCGTTTCCACCACACCTGCTTTTGTTCTGTTGTAATCCGAGTGGTAGGTCTCAACGATCTGAGTCGCAAGCGCAAGATGATCTCTGTCCTGCTGTTCACTTTCGTAACCAGCCCGAATCCAGCTTGTATTAAGAGACTCCCGGAGTTCGTCTGGCGTTGCAATTGCGCCTGCCGCATGAAACTGTTGCAGCGCCTGATGCAGTGACGATCCAAAGCTCAGTTCGGGACTCGAATGAAGATAGAACTTGCCTATTTTGTCGAGATAGATGAATCTATAACGAACTGCGCATTCAAGATACGCGCCAATTCGAGTAGGGCTAAAGGTAGGTTTTCGAGGCGAATTGGAGTTGTGCATACGTTCAAATTGTACCGCAAATGCAACAAATGGGGCGGTAAGGATCAATTGATCCAAACCACCCCATTGCTTAAGAGCCGATAGGCGGGACCTGGCGAAGGAAGTCCGGAACCTTCCCCCCAACCTGCCATATCCGGCAGCACGGCATCTACGCTAGGTGCACTGGGCACTCTAACCACGACCAGTTTGATGCACAAACCGTGCCACGAGTTGCAACTAATTAAGAAATTCTTAAGAAATATCTCTGGGGCTTACTCGCTCATACACTTGGCAAACAGCGCGGCAGCCACGGCACTAAACAGGGCGAGACCGACGTTTCTGCCAAGGGAATGTGGTTCAGAAGCGGTCTGGACCGAACGCAGGATAAAAACGCAAACGAGCAGGGCTGCAGTGCCTGTCGCGAGGCCGAATCCCTTTTTGGCCGATTTCACGCTGATGCCAGCCGCAGCTAGCAGCAAAATTGCACTGCCAATTCCTGAGATTAACGATGGCAGGCTGTGTTTCTGTACATAACCGCCAATTCCTCCCATCAACATAGCAAGTGCATATAGAACAACTGCAACACGTCCGTACTTGGTCAATTTACCCTCCCTGGAGTATTTGCATACGATTACTTATGGCGAAGTTCGCGCCTGTAGCCACGCGCATTGGCCATTATCCTTTCGTATGCGGCTCTTTCGCTCAAAGCCTGTATGGGCTCCCAGCAGTTCCTCAACTCTCTCATCTCATCATCGGAAAGGATGAATCCATCCTCAGCAAGCGCCGAACCTAAGTTCTGAATTGCTCGGCGACGGAAATCAGAGTCCTCAACCGCACGCCATAACACCCGGCCAACTACAGCATCTCCCATTCACAATCCTCTCGGGCTTTAGGGTACGATCGAACGACCCGACTTGCAGACTTCACTGCGACGAGTTAATACTACCTTAAGCTTTTGGGTGCAGTATGCACAATAAACGCGACATGGCGGGAGTTTGTATGGACAAATCTTCAAGAAAGTGCGTACTGGTAACAGGCGCATCGAGCGGAATAGGTGCAGCTACCGCCAGAGCTTTTGCTACGGACGGTTATCAGGTCGCCATACACTATCACTCCAATCGCCAGGGCGCTGAAGAAACTTATCAGAGCCTGCAGGGTGAAGGGCACCTATTAATAAACCACGGTGACCTGGCAGATCCTCAATCTGTAAGGGCCACCCTGTCCGAAACCATTGATCATTTTGGAAGGCTCGATGTTCTTGTGAACAACGCGGGTATCTTCGAGCATGTTCCGTTTGATACTCCGGATTACGAAGACTGGGTTTCAGGATGGCAGCGTACTATTGACACAAATCTCATGAGCGCTGTGAATGCGACCTATCTCGCACTGCCGATAATGCGGTCACAGGGCGGCGGCAAGGTGATCAACGTCGCATCGCGCTCTGCGTTTCGTGCCGAAACTACGGCGCCAGCCTATGCTGTTAGCAAAGCGGGCATGGTGAACCTCACGCGGTGCCTGGCACGTGCTGAAGCCCACAACGGAATCCTGTCGTACTGCATTGCTCCAGGCTGGGTAGAAACTGCCATGGCTCGAGAAGGAATGGAGGATCCCGCAATGTGGGCAGATATCGTTTCGCAGATTCCGCTTGGCCGTATCGCTTCGGTTGAGGACGTAGCTGGCGTGGCCCTGTTCCTTGCATCTGATTCTGCCAACTACCTGACTGGTATCACCATACCGGTCGCCGGAGGCAGTTGGATGACCACATGAAGGCGAACCATTGAAACATTAGTCGTTATCCGAACGTATGACTTTGCACAGCAAGGTAACCTATGGAGCATAACATGAGGCTCAGCCGCATAAACTTGGGTGGGGTAATTATTGCCCTTGCACTGTTCGCCGGCGGGTCAGCCGCAGCGCAACAAAAGATGCCCGAATGGAAGCCGCCGACCGCGGCCGAGACTTTCGAAATGCACTTCGATTGCAAAGTGCCGACCAAAGTCCATATCGCCCACTACTACGGCGAGAGCGCAGGAATGGACCCGAGCTTTGCATGGGATCTGTCTCCCATCGATTCCAAATTTCTCGCGCTGCTTATCAGCAAAGCTAAACTCAAGCCTTCTACGTCGTCGAACAGACCGGCGCTGGCTGAGTACCGATGGCCATCGTGGTGGAATCGGAAACAGATTGACGCCCTGCCAGAGGTTTACTTCAGCGACGCTTCATCAGGTCTGGTGCGGGTGCATGTGTCTCGCAGGTCGCAGCATGTGTATATTGAGTTCATTAACCTCTAACACAAAATGCGTCATTAGCTCCCCATGGTAGGTTTGCCTCGTTCTAAAACGCAAAGTTAACCACGCGGACAGTGAAGTCTGCCTCGATTTGATTGTTAATTGTTGAATAGACATGCCGATGTACAGCACTTGTAGTAAACACCCTTTTTGAAGAACCCGGGTATTATAGATGATG
>CAIXIX010000472.1 GCA_903919615.1 uncultured Chthonomonas sp. | reverse complement strand
GGGACTGGGGACTGGGGACTGGGGACTGGGGACTGGGGACTGGGGACTGGGGACTGGGGACTGGGGACTGGGGACTAGGGCATAGGAACGGGGTGTTAGCTGTCCTGGGTTCTGGGTCCGGTGTTAGGTTTTCGGTGTTGGGTGTTAGGACGGACAACCGCTCCTGTAGGAATGCAGGGTGATGGGTGTCCGGTGTTGGGACGGACAACCGCTCCTTCCGGTAGTCGCGTCTACCCAGTTACACATTGCCAAAATTGAGGCCGGTGACCCGAACGTCTCTACAGATCGCCTGATAAGAGCGCTCTTCGCCACCGGAGCCGCACGAAAAGAAGCTGGTGCAATTATCTCGGCTGGATGTGATTGGCCCAATGCCCCAGGATCGGTAACACTTCACTTCTCCCAACAGGGCCAAAACCGACTTCCCCGACCGTCACACAGTTGCGGGTGGGGAAGTCGAAGTTATCACGAAAGCGAGCACTAACTGCGCCGCTTACGCGCAAAGGCGCCTCCGGTGACTCCCAACGCCACCAGCAACGCGATGCTTCCGGGCTCAGGAGTGGCCGCCGAACCGACAAGGCCATTGATAACGATGTTGTCGAACTGATTGTAGGGCGCGGTCTGGTTGATCGTGAAGGAGTCCAGATTGGAAAAACTACTATCGAACGTAACGGTGGTGAGGTTGTCGGCGGCTCCTAGCGTGAAGGTCTTGGTCACGATGCCGCCGCCATCTACCTGGCCAGTAAAGGTGACAATGTCACCGCCTGGACTGTAGGCTTGTAGGAGGACATTGGCGACGTCGATAGAATTGACACTGAACGGCTGTGAATTGCCCTGTGTTAGAGTGTCCGCTCCATCGGTACTTCCGTTGAAGATCGCCACTGAACCCGTGTAGTTGTAGCCCAAGAGACCGCCGTCCGGCGAGACGCTATGCTGGCCGCCGAAGACGGGGCCGGTATCGCCAATGATAAATCCATGCTGCACTACGTATTCCCCAATGTCATTATATCCGGCGCCGCTGTTGGGGTTGGGGTTGTTTTCGAAATCCAGAGTGATCTGAGCCTGGGCCGAGACACCGGCTCCCATGAGGAGCAAACAGGCCAGACTTGCCAGAAGAGAAAATCGAGATGGGGACGTAGAAAGCTTTGCCATGAGTGGTTGGTTCCTTCAGAAATGGGACATCTTCACAGCGTGGTGTTCTTGAGTATAGGCGCGCAGCGCACGGAGATACCAATTGCCGGCAGTCTCTCCCTGCGCCCGCCTTCCTGGAACAACCACACACATGCCCATTCTAGTGGCCCAACGTCACAACAGCGTCACAAAGCACGCTCCTGCATTCTGCTTGCCCCCGGTCGTTCCATATCTCACCTTCCAAGAGGCATGTGGGACTCGCCAGACCTAGGCTCTCCTGGCTGCATTCTGTAGACGGATCTCAGCGAATCTAGTATTCACCCTCCAGACGCAGCATCAGCGAGGCGCGCTCGTCTCGTAGTCGGCGTGCTTGCGACAGTTCTCCCTGCGCCTCCATCACGTCGGACAGCCGACCAAGCATCTGAACCACACGCGGCAGTTCTTCCGCCTGTCTAAAGACCTCCAGACTCTCCTGATACCTTTGCCGTGCGGTCTGGCCGTCTCCCCGCCCGCTCGCAACCTCTGCTAGATTAGCGAGAGATAGTCCCTCGATTCCTGTTATCCCCTGCTCGCGGCTTCTATGCAAACTCTCTTCCAGATACTCCTGCGCCTTCTCATACTGCTTGAGATTCATATATGTGCTGCCCACATTATTCGTCAGCGCTGTCACCAACGGCTCGTCGCCCAGTTTCCGCGCCAGGCTCAGACACTGCTCTCCCAGTGCACAGCCCCGTACCAGATCACCTTCGCTATTCGCCGTCATTGCAAGATTATTCAGCAAACGTACTGCCAGCGTATCATCCCCTGTTTGTTCTGCAAGGGTCAACGCCTCCTCAAAACAGTGTTTAGCCTTGGCCGTCTCCTTGAGCAGCCAGTGCAGCGCACCCAGCGTGTTCCATGCCTTGCGATACTCATCTGTCTCCTCTCCGGCATGCCTCCGCAGCGCATCCTGCATCCAGGCGCACTGCTCGCGCCAGCCCCCGTTATACAGCCAGAACATCTTGAGTTTATTGAGCAAAGCCAACTCCAATGGCGAGGCGGAGGTCCGGCACCAGAGCGCCGCAGTGCGCACATTCTCCGTATGGATCACTCTCATCACCTCCACATTAGGAATGGCGAGCAGATACTGTGTGAGACGCTCATATCCGGCGTCAATCTCCCCGGGCGCAAGTTGGTTAAGGCCGAACTCCCGCAGCGATTCCAACATATGGAAGCGCAGTGTCGCTCCCGCTGTCTCCACCACCTCCCGGGCCAGCAAAAAGGAAGCCTCGCGCAGACGCTGCAGTTTCTCTAATGCCTGACTGTCCCCAGCAATCTGCTCCGCCGTAGCAAGCGACCAATCTCCCCGTAGCAGGCACAATCGGCAGAAGAACTCTCGCACTTCTGGAGGTAAATGCCGAAAGCTCCAATCGATACACACTTCCAGCGTCTGGTGCCGGCTCGCCATTCCCTTGCGTCGTGCCCGCAACAGCTCGAAACGCCGATCCAAACGCACAAGCATCTGCGCCGGCGTGAGCGTTTGCGCCCAACTCGCCGCAAGCTCCAGCGCCAGAGGCAGACCTTCCAGCCGCCGACACAGCGCAGCCACGTTCGCTGCATTACGCACAGTTAGCTGAAAATCAGCACATGCTGCCTTCGCGCGATCCACAAAGAGCTCCACGCTCGCAAATTCAAGCAGACATTCCGGGGTGTCCACCTGCTCCGGAGTCGGCAATGCACCAACCACAAACTCCCGCTCACCTTCCAGGTTAAGCCGCACCCGGCTCGCCACCAGAACCGTCAACCCCGGCAGGAGCTGCAGCAACTCACTGACTACCTCAGCTCCCGCCTCCAAAATCTGTTCCATATTGTCCAGAATAAGCAGCGAGAAACCTGCATCCTCCAGTGTGGTCGTAACGATCTCCATCGGCACGCGGTCGATGGCGGCATTCGGGCAGACCGCCTCGGCGATCAACTGAACCATCCGTTCCCGCGTGTCCGCATCGACTAGCCCCACAAAACAGACCATCCCCACAGCTTCCGCAGCACAGGTTCGCGCCGCCTCAATCGCAAGCCGAGTCTTCCCGGAGCCTCCCGTCCCCCGCAGCGTCACCACACGCGGTTTCCACGGCGCGGGCGCCCAGTTTCCGAGCGCAGCCTCGTCCTCCGGACGCGGCATCAGCAGGGCGCCCAATCGATGCAGTTCCTCTTTCCTGCCGAAAAACGGCGTTAACGGCAGCGGCAAACGCACGATAGATCGAGCTGCCTCAATTGTCGGCGGCGCATGCGCAAACATTGAGGCTGGTTTGGCGTCCCCAGAAAACTCCACCACCTCTGCAGGCGAGCGTTTGCCTTCCTGCACCTCCTCCCCGACATCTGTAACGGTCTCCAGTCTCGTATTTGCTGCCGCCGCCAGAGTGCATAATTCTGCGGAAGGTACAACTCCCATCTCCTCCCACAACAACGCTCGGAGCCTCTGAAACTGCTTCAGGGCATCGTTCGGGCGCCTCAACGCCAGCAGGATCTGCATCACCGCAAGATGCGCCTCTTCGTTGAGCGTGTTCATATGCGCCCATCGCAGCGCGAACTTCAGCACCTGCTCCCACTCCTGCTGCGCTGCCAACAGTCCCACCAACTCATTCAACGCACCCTGCACCTGCTCCGCCAGCAGCGCACGCGTCTGCAAGACCCAATCCTCATAACTCCCCGGCAGCAGTTCTCCCGAAACCGCCTCCACGCCCTGCCGTAGCAACCGTGTCTTCTCGCCGGATTCGCTGATGCCCGCCGACTCCGCAAGCGCCGTGTGAAAATCCGCAACATCAGTCCGCACCGTACCGCTTACCAGTCCAACATGGCTACGCCCTGCTGACAGAACCTGTCCCTGGCCCACCCCAGGCGGCTCCAATTGCCGCCGGAGGGATACCAGCGCCATGCGCAAGCTTTGTAATGGCCGGTCGCTCTCCGGCCAGAACAGTTCCGCTAACTCCTCGCGACCATGTCTGCGCTCGCCATGCAGCGCCAGATATGCGAGCAGCAGGCCCGTCTTCTGAGTTCGAAACCGCGTAATGACCTGCACGCCTTGCCGCACCACCAGACTGCCACAGAGCGTAATGCGCCACCGCTCTTCGAGCATGCTGTAAGCCCTCTCTCCGCCTCACAACCTCTGTCTCAGTGCCAGTCCAATCTCCACCGGGAAAGTGTTGTCGTGCAGACACAATCCATGAATGCAAAATGAAAGAACGAACATGTTTCACTGAATCTAGAATACCTTCTGTGCAACCTGCCATGGCTGTGAAGGATAGAGTGATGGCCGTACGGTGCTAACGTCGCCGCCCGCAATTTCCACATCACCTCTTGTATCATTATTTCGATTGTGTTATAAATCTACAGGTGAAGGTTGTTCAGTTGCCGCAGAAAGAGCCCGTTATGCGACCATCCGTAATCATGGAAAAGAGCTCCTTTTGGGTCACAGTATCGGTGATAGGCGCCGCGCTCGTCGTTGTGTTGTAGCCACCGGCAATGTCGATAACAGGAGTCAATTTGTGTTACACACCATCGCTGCCCGTCCCGCTGCACTCTGCACCACGAGCTTCATATTGGACATCTTGAAAACACTTCCGTTATGCGCCATGCTTCTGTTCACGCTCGCAACCAGCGCAAGTGCTGCTACCTTCTATGTTGCGCCAGATGGGAGCGATGCAAACCCGGGCACAATCCGCAAGCCGTTCGCTACGCTGTACCGAGCGCAGCAAGAGGCGCGTAAGGTTCACGGGCAGGAGCCGGTCACCGTATTTCTCCGCGGCGGAATCTACTATCTTTCAGAAACCTTCACGCTCACGGATGCCGATTCTGGCACACAGAGCAGCCCTGTTGTCTATCGTGCCTACCGAGATGAGAAGCCAATAGTTAGCGGCGGCGTAAGGCTCGAACTCAAGTGGCGCGAATACCTGGACGGCGTCATGGCTGCCTCAACCCCTCCCGGCTTTCACACCGATCAGCTCTTCGTAAACGGCGAACTACAGCCGATGGCCCGCTACCCGAACTTCGATCCTAAAGCACAGTACTTCGATGGGTACGCTGCCGATGCGTTCGCTCGCAAACGCGCAGCGCGTTGGACCGATCCCGCAGGCGGCTACATCCACGCGATGCACCGCGCGATGTGGGGCGACTACCATTACCAGATTACGGGCAAGGATGCTAACGGGGATGTCACCTATATTGGCGGCTGGCAAAACAATCGGCAGATGGGGATGCACCCAGAGTACCGGTTTGTTGAGAATATCTTTGAAGAGCTGGATGCGCCGGGCGAATGGTTTCATAACGAAAAGACCAGTACGCTCTACTACTACCCGCACGCCGGCACGGATCCGAGCAAGGCGGTAATCGAGGGCGTGAGGCTGCGCTGCCTCGTGGATTTTCATGGCGGCATCGATCATCCGGTCCGCTTCGTATCGTTCAAGGGCATCACCTTCCACCATGCTGCCCGCACCTTTATGGATAACCGCGAGCCGCTGCTGCGAAGCGATTGGACCACCTATCGCGGCGGAGCCATCCTCTTTAACGGCAGCGAAGACTGTGCACTTCAGGATTGCGTCATCGATCAGCCCGGCGGCAATGGTGTGTTCGTTAACAACTACAACCGACGCGTTGCCATTCGGGATTGCCGTATCTCTAACTGCGGCGCAAATGCCATCGCCTTTGTCGGAGACTCAAAGGCGGTCCGCAGCCCTCTCTTCGAATATGGGCAGGTGAATAAGCTTGAGGACATCGATCGCACTCCTGGCCCGATTGGAGCCAACTTCCCTGCCGATTGCCTGGTGGACGATTGCCTCATCTATCGAAGCGGAAGAGTTGAGAAGCAGACCGCAGGCGTGCAGATTGAAATGTCTCAGAGCATCACAGTCCGCCACTGCTCCATCTACGATGTTCCGCGCGCGGGCATCAATATCGGTTCTGGCGCATGGGGCGGAAACGTCATCGAATACTGCGACATCTTCGACACGGTCAAGGAGACAGGCGACCACGGCTCATTCAACTCCTGGGGACGCGATCGTTTCTGGCATCCGAACACTGCGGAGACCGCAAAGTGGGTCAAAGACTGGCCGGAGATGCCGTTCCTGGATGTGGTCAAACCCAATGTGCTCCATGACAATCGATGGCGCTGCGATCACGGCTGGGATATCGATCTGGACGATGGGTCGAGCAACTCCCACATCTACAACAACCTCTGCCTCAACGGCGGCATCAAGAATCGTGAGGGTTTCCGGCGCACCGTTGAGAACAACATCATGGTAAATAACGGCTTCCATCCGCATGTTTGGTACCTCAACAGCGGAGACATCTTCCGCCACAATATCGTCATGCGAGAGTACGCTCCCGCCGTAATGGGCCCTCCGCCATGGGGCAAAGAGCTGGATTACAACCTGTTTCAGCTCGATGCACAGTACACTCCAACACCGGCACTCGGACTGCAAAAACAGAGCGGCAGAGATGCGCATTCCGTCTACGCAGACGCAATGTTTATCGATCCAAGCCACGGCGATTACCGCGTGAAGCCTGGGTCGCCTGCGCTCAAACTCGGCTTCAAGAACTTCCCAATGAACAATTTCGGCGTAACAAAGCCGTGGCTCCGCGTTCTCGCTCGCACGCCAGAGCTTCCTGCATCAATGGCAGCGCAGGTTACGAGTGGACGCGATGCCACAGAGCACAAATGGCTGAGCTCCCGCGTGCGAAACATCGTTGGCCAGGGAGAAATGTCTGCCTATGGCACACCCGGAGAAACCGGCGTGCTTGTCATCGATCCGGGTAGCGAGAGCACACCGGGCCTCGCGAAAGGGGATGTCATTCTCGTCCTAAATGGCCACAAGATCGCCACGGTCGATGATCTGAAGCGTTACACCGAGGAATCGGAAACGCTATCGGAGCTGGCAATTCTCGTGCTGCGGCAGCAGCGCGAGATCGTATTAAAGCTCCACAGGAGCAGGTAAACTGCACAAACTGTATGTCTAATGAGGTTATCCAATGAACTGGGCGCTTTTTGCTCTGCTCTCCGCGCTCTTTGCCGGCATGACTGCCGTGCTTGCGAAGATGGGAGTATCCAATGTCAACTCTAATCTGGCGACCTTTGTGCGCACCGGTGTCATCCTGGTGTTCGCCTTTGGGATCGTGCTGGCTCAGGGGCAGTTAAAGAACCTCGGTACACTCAGTTCGCGGAACTGGACCTTCCTCGTCCTCTCCGGCATCGCAACCGGGCTCTCCTGGCTCTGCTACTTCGCAGCGCTAAAGGCCGGTCCCGTTTCGCACGTCGCGCCCATCGATAAGCTCAGCTTCCTCCTCGCGATGATGCTCGGAGTCACTTTTCTGCACGAGAAGGTATCAAAGCTAACGTGGGTTGGCGCAGGAATGATCCTGATGGGAGTTCTGCTGACGCTTCCTACCGTTCAGGAGACGATTAAGCGCAGCCTCGGCGGCCACTAATTGCAATTTTGAGAGGTGCCTGTATGAAACGACTGATGCTTTTGCGGCATGCAAAATCGGATTGGGGAAATGAGGGCCTGCCGGATTTCGAACGGCCTCTCAATGCGCGTGGTGTGAAGGATGCCCTGCGAATGGGAGTGGAGCTTCAGCAGCGCGGCGACGTTCCAGAGCTGCTAGTAACCTCTACGGCAGTTCGCGCTCTTGAAACCGTTCATAACGTGACGAGCGCCTTCGGGGAAGCCTTCGAAAGCCAAATCGAGCTCGAACCGCGCCTCTATGGCGCATCCTCCGAAAGCATCATCTACCATGCTCGCAGCCTTCCGGATACCGTCTCCTTCGCCATGCTGGTGGGCCACAATCCGGGGATGGAAGAGGCGGTCGCGCGGCTTACAGGGCAATGGAACCCGGACGGAATGAAAACCTGCACACTGGCCAGTATCGAGTTCGATACCGACCAGTGGCAGAACATTGCCGATGGAGAGGGCACGTTAAACTGGATTCTCTATCCTGCCGATTTGCGTTGAAGAAGCAGCAGCCAGTCGGCTGAGCCTGCGGGCGGGGCGTCCGCTCTCCACGTGCCGTTAACATCGACGGTTACTGGCAGCGCCTCCGATTTCGCACCCGTCGCCGGATGGATCCACATAGCTTTCCAGTGCACGCTCTTGTCAAGGTGCGTCAGCGTTAAAGGCAGTGGTTTCGGAAGATAGACCAACCGAAACTCCGCGGCGAGGTCGCCGCAGTATGCCTGCGTTACGGCTCCGCCGCGTGCTGCCTTCCCCCACGGACCCTCACCGTACTTTGCCGCGACAAGCGCCTGGCTCCAGCGGGTGTCTGCGAAATCCTTATGGTTCCAACCATCCTCAAGCTGATTCGAGCTCTTCCACAGCGCATCGGTCTTCACTGAGAATAGCGTGCCATCCTCATATTCAACCTGCAGAATACCAAGCAGGCCCGCGGGGTTTTTAGTGACCGGCGCAGCCGAGTTTTCGGCCTCCACCGCAACCGAATTCCAGCCCGCATTAAGCAAGCTTTCTGACAGATCGAACTCTCGCCCCGTGCTCCAGTTTCCATGCGACCCAATCTGTTTGCCATTGAGCCACACCGTAAACCGATCGTCGGCGGTCATTTTCAACCGTGCATGGCGTATCGCGCCGTGCTGCGGAATCTGGAACGATCTTCGAAACCAGCGTTTCGCAACAGGCGCATCTTCTGCCGGGCTGCCTTCGGGATACCATATCCAGCTCGCCTCATCCAGCTCTAAGGGTGGAGTTTGATGCACCTGAGCCCACTCTGGATGCGGCGACATGCGCTGCCAGGGAAGCGAATCGAGCAGGCGATGTCCTACGCCAAGTTGTGTGCTTCCGGGCAGATGCATCGCTTTCTGCCAGGTTGGCACCGGGTAGTTGCCATAGGTGATCTTTGGCTGACCTTCCAGGTTCACCTGCCAGATGCCGTTGCCTCCGTAAGTGTATCCTGTTGTTCCGGATAGCATACAGCACCAGTAGAAGAGCCTCTGAATGGAATCCGGGTTGTAATCCATGCCGACGAGGCATTCGTAGTTCACTTCGCCCTGGACCACTGGCATTGCAGGGGGCTCGGTGTACGATTTTGTAACCGTCTTTACCGTAATATCCAGGTCATTCAGTCCGCCGTGGCCTGTCTGCAGCATGTCGTAATCGAGCAGGTTCACATCGGCAGTGCCTCGTGCGCTGAGATTTCCGAGCCCGGTGGGATGAACCGTCAGCGGCCTGCGATACGGGTCGTGCTCACGCACATATCGCACCACCTGCATCCACGTTTGCGCCTGCTCCTTATCATCAAACGGGAATTTCGGATTGTAATAGTAAGGCAGGTTCACCTCGCCCGCGATGCACCAGATAGCGGGAAGAGCGCCATAGCGCGCAATCAGGTATCGCCAGTGCTTCTCCAGCTTCTCCGGACCCATTTCCGGCATGAAGTAGCCCCATGCGCCGACAATGCAGGGCGAAAAGCCGCTCTCAACCAGATATTCCAGCCGTCGGTCCGCCAGATCGAAATACTCAGGTCGAACGCGCGTAAAGCCCGGCTCCCACGGTAATCCGGCCTCATTTTCGCACGAAGGATCGAGCGGAGGCAGCTCTGGATAGAGCCCTGCAACGATCTGAATGACATTAAATCCTTTGGCCTTGCGGTCCTCCGCGAGGGTATGAATGTCTTCGGGCCACTTCATCCGTTTGCACAGGCCGAACCACCAGGTATCGCCAAGCCAAAGGAAGGGCTTGCCATCGACATGCTCAAAGTAGCGTCCGCCATGCGCCGTCGCGACGCGAATGGGGCCATGTTTGTAAAGCGGATTGTCGCCGATGTAGGGGACCACTTTTGCGTAGCCGGTAACGCCGTTAAGGCCGGCATCCGTCGTGTCGCTGCACTCCGTGCGGAAATGGTGTACCCCTATCTCCGGCGAGGCATAGCGAACCTTCCAATGGCTGCCGCCAGCCCAGAATGCAGGGACCCGCAGTGTTTCGCCTTGCGGTGTTTTGAACACCGCATCCAAGGTTATTGTATTGAATGGATCGGCGCAGGGATTGTGCGCCGTAAAGCTCCATTCGGCCATCTTATTGGCCATCACCGTCTGGTTATGCGGTGCATCCGCACGAGCATCGTTGCTCATAATTAGCCCTCCAACCATCAGCGCCATGATTGCAATCAGCACTGACGCAACTCTCAAGATCTTCAATTTGTGAAAGCGATCCACTGCCATGTTATCCAGTTGCCGCATGCGTTTCGCTGCATGTGCCGTGCAGGGCACAGAAAGCGAGAAGGATCGCTTCGAGGGGCAGTTCGTCGCTGCCGGTCGAAGAGATCTGCTCGAGATAACGGCGGCAGAGTGAGCGGTAATCCGGCTCCTCGGCCGCGGGGGCATGCTCATTGTCTGCAGAAGCCAGCGAGCGCGCCGCGCGGTTAAGCGCACGCAAGCAATCTCGGATCTCACCGGAGGCGTAGGCCTTCTGTGCGATACGCAGCGCAAGCTCAGCCGGGCCGGAAGCAACGGAGCGGATCGTCTCCTGAAGCAGCTTATCTACTGAGGCATCGCGTGACATTGGATCTTGCGAGAGCAAGGCGTAGGCGATATCTCCCTGGCCCAGAAGTCTGCCGATCGCATGTGAAATCTGCTTTCTCGCAATCGGGGAATCCAGGTCGCCAAGCCCATGCGCCAGCGTAAGCGCCGATTCACCATCGTCCAGCCTCGCAAGCGCGTCGGCGAGGGCCGGTGTCATTGCTGCATCCGCCGAGTAGTCTGCGAGCACAGACCGAAGCGCCTCAATTGCCCGCGGATCACCAATCTCGCCCAGTGCCCTTACGATAATCCGCCGCAGACCGAAGGAGACCTCGGGCCGCAGAATGAGCGTCACCAGCGCAGGCGCAGCACGCGAGGAGCCTGTTTTGCCCAGCGCATCCACCACCGCCTCCGCCTGTTCTTCGTCGTCGGCCGTGGAGAGCTCATGCAGAAGCGCCGTAACCGCATCGGACCCTCCCAGTTCGCCCAACGCTTGAGTTACGATAATCCGGTGGCGGCGTGTCAGCCGCTCCGGACCGCTGCGCAGCAGCGCTGCCAACGGAACGTTAGCCTTGCGATCGCCAATACGTGCTAACGCCTGAGCCGCCTCTTCAACAAGCCCGGCCGCAGGGTCGTGGAGGGCAGCGATCAGTGCATCAACTGCCGCAGAATCCCCGATCTCACCCAGCGCGCGGGCCGCCTCTTCTCTTACCTGCTGGCTCGGGTCCATCAGCGCGGCCTGCAGTTCAACGCCTGCGAGCTGGGTCTTCGATCCTCCCAGCGCCTCTGTGGCCTTGAGCCGCTCCTCATGGTCGCCATGCTGCAGCCTGCGAATATGCGCCCAGGATTGGGGCTTTGCCTGCCGAAGCTGACGCAGGACGGCGCGGGTATCGACAGCGCGCGGATCGACCACCTTTGCAAGAAATGGCAGAGCGGCAATGCGAAGCAGCGCCGAGATTAGAAAGGTGATATGGTAGTTCGACAGATGCAGGCCGAGCGCAACGGCGTGCCAGCCGCTCAGCGCATTCATCACCACACCGCCAAGCATTGGCGCCAGTCCGCCGGCAAGCCCGGTAACCCCGGCCATCGTCGCAACGTAAATGGCGGTCTTCCCTTGCGGGCTAAACCCAATCAGTAAATTAAACTGTGTAAGCGCGACTCCCGCCCAGAACATGCCGCCAATCAGGTTGATTTCGATAAGCAGCATCGACGTTGATAACGCATGGTCGGGCGAGGTCCACATCCACGAAATTGGCAAGGTGAACACGCCCCAAACACCGATTGCGAGCAGCGGCTTGTTGCCGAACTTATCGCCGAGATAGCCCCACAGCGGCATCGATGCCAGGGTCGAGATGCTCGTAAGCGCCGCATAGATCTGCAGCCACACGTAGTTCATCTTAAGAACCTGAAGGGCGTACACCGTAAAGAAGGGAGCGGCAAAGAACTGCCCGGTGCCAAAAAGCGTGTTGAACATCATCAGCCGCCGGAAGTTCGGGTCTGCAAAAGGGGCGCTAAAATACTGTTGAACGGCCTTGAAGCCGGTCTCAGTGGCAGCGGTCTCCGGCCTCGACTTCGGCGGCTCCGGCTGTTTCAGAATGCAGGTAAACGCGACAAGCGCTGCAGCGATGGCAATGCCGAACAGCGTCCCAAAGCCAAGGTTCGCCCAGTGATGCTGCTTCGTGGTGTAATCCAGAAACCAGGCGGCAGGCAGGCTTACAACCATGCCAACAATGCCGCAGATCATGTTCCGACGCCCGAAATACCGCCCGCGATAGTCGGGAGGCACAAGGTCGGTCATCCAGGTGGTCCATGCCGGCACCGAGATGTGCATAAGAACATAGGATGCTGCAAAGAGGAAAAGGAACGGGTAGATCGCGCCATGATGCATGAATATCGGCAGTAGGAGGATCGGCAAAAAGAGCAGCCTGCCAATCAGCGCGAACCAGCCAACAAAATACTTACGGGTCTCTCTTCGCTCTCCGGAGTAGCTGGAGAGGATCTGCACCAAACCGGCAAACGTGGGGATTGCCGTTAGCAAACCGATGGCAAAGCTGTCGGCATGCAGATACAGGGCAAAGCCGGTTAGAAACGCTCCGCCGGTGAGCGCTCCCCAAACGGTGGCAAAGGAGCCCTCCCAAACCGACATCTTTAGACCGGTGAGAACCTCCATGCGGGAAAGCGCCGGCCGGAGCGCTTCGTGGGTATCTTCTTCGTCAGAGTTCTGATTTTCGCGTAGGTCAGTTGGCACGTGCTGCATACCTGGCGTAGTGCGTTACTATCTCCTCTGGAGTTAGTGCGCGTTTAAAAATCTTAACCTCATCCAACAGTCCGTGGAAGTAGGCGGCATGTCCCGGCGTATAGTTGCCGATGCACAGATCAAAATTATTCGGCCGAACCGGGCCGGTTCGGGCCATTGTCCCATGTTCAACACCATCCAAATAGATCCGCATTATCTTGCCATCGTACGTCCCAACAAGATGCACCCAACGGTCGAGTGGCTGCGAGATATCTGCGGTGAGATGGTGGCTCCAATCGGTCTGCGGGACCTCAAAGCAGGGTCGGTCATCCACAAGTCCTAGCCGGTAACCTGTGGATACACCTCCCGATAGTACCCTGTTAATCATCCAGTTGTTCGATTGACCGTCCTTGCTCGTCTTAACCCAGCATTCGAGGCTCAATCCATCGTTCGGGCCGGGTGAAAGCAGCGGGCTCGAACTAACAGTCGCCGAATTTCCATCGCACACAAGCGCGCTTCCATACACGCCGGGTGTTTTGCGATTTTTGTAGGTTGTGGCGCCCAGGCGATGTCCGGAATCGTCCAGCGCAACGGGAGATCCGTCCGGCTCATCAAAGGTCCACCATGCGATTAGACCAGGTTCGTCCCCACCGGGCTTCGTGACTTTTCGAGATGCCAGCCTGTGCGCCGACTCCTGCCGGGCCAGATCTTCGCGAAACGCCTTATCGTATGGCCCCATGCCAATATCCTCTGGCAGCAGGTTCTCCGGCTCGTGAGAATTCGGGGCAAACACTCGGCGCACGGCATCCAGATACCCGAACCCATACTCTCGGTAAGGCGCAATATAGTGGCCCTCGCCCCACTCATTCCAGTTATCCAGCAGTAGCATTCGAGAGCTCAGGCTCCCGGCAGGCTGCGATTTAACATAAACCTTCTCCTGCCGAAGAAGCTCCTCAAAACCGGAGGGCGGCAGCTTCCACAGGGGCCCCTCGTCGGCCCAGCCGCTCCATGCCTGTGAGGCGGTCGCGATTGTCGGAATGATCTTGAGCGCGGCAGCCTTGCGTGTGTACTCTATTTGTGCCCGGATAATCTGCTCGGGCGTTCCGCGATCCGGACCCCCGAGCACATACGCGAAAACAGCATCCAGCCCGAGATCTCTAATCAGCTCAAAGGCTTTCGGGTCGAGCCCTCGATACTCCCCGAGCATATACAGCCCTTCGAACCCGGCCTCTACGCAGCGCTTGCGCATCTCATTGAGGGCATTCTTCACGTTCTCGATGCTTCCCAGATCCTGTACGAGCAGCTCCGGGCGATAGATATAGAGCACAGGTCTGTTGTCTACTTTCAGGTAGCCCTGATCCTTAAAGTAGTTCTGCATCCAGAAAGGAAACAGGTTATCCAACAGGTCGTGCTCATCTGAGACGCCTGCATGCCCGCGCTCCTGGTTCTCCCACATAATCGCGTACTTCATCTTGCTGCGAAATTTGGATCGGAACAGCCCCTGATGGATTGCGCTGCCAAAGCGCTGCTTCACTGGACCACCCTGACCGTCCCGATACCAGCAGTATACGAAGTACGAGATTCCATTCTCAACCGCCCATTTTGTCTCCCAATCGGCGACCTCCGGGTTTTCCTGCGAATAAAACCCAAGCGCAGGCGTGCGCTCTGGATGCTTCAGTATATTCGCCCACATCTCCGGATGATCCGTCTCCCATAGCGGGCAATCCATCGCGCCAACCAGCACGTCGGTCTTTGCAGGCACGGGTGTCGGAATGTACGACAGATTGTGCTTGGGGAGGGGCATTAGGACGTTGATGCTCACGATTGCCGTGGCGCTATCCTGTGTGGAGGATGCGACCAGGTGTAAACGGGCGGGCCCTGCTCCCAGGGCAGTAACGCGCCACAACACGTGAACCTCGTCCACATCGCGAATTTCAACCGTTCGCGAAAGCGGCAGCGACGGATCTGCCTGACGTACGCCAAGGGGCAATACCAGGTTTGCCGTAACCTTTTGAGCCTTGTCCGATCTATTCACAATCACCGCGCTTAGGCTGAAGGTTTGGTTTGCACGGACCACCGGCCGCACGGGCTGAAACTCGCGAATGCTGATCTGCGCCGATGCGCGTTGCGTCATAAAGAGCGTGCCCATTAAAACGGCGAGCGCCATTGCCCGCGTGTGTGTATTCACTGCGGTCTCCCTTCGACAACCTGTGTGAAACTACATTTGACATACCGACAAGGAGTCCTGCACGGCTGCACAAAGATGTCCTTTGAAGAGTAGAACGAAGTACCATTTCTGCGGTAGTCTGATTGAGAAGAATTACCAGGCACGGGAGCTTACACTATGAATCGCATTCACTTTAAACATGGCGGCTTTGATGCCTCTGAGATATCGCTGGGCTGTATGCGCATCGGTTCGATGTCGAACACGGATGCCGAGACGCTGATCAAAACCTGTATGGATGAGGGCATCGACTTCTTTGACCATGCCGATATCTATGGCGGTGGAAAATCCGAAGAGGTGTTTGCAAAAGCGGTAGGGATGAACGCGACGGTTCGCGAGAAGCTGATCCTGCAATCTAAGTGCGGCATCCGCAACGGCCAGTTCGACTTCTCGAAGGAGCACATTCTCAGCTCTGTTGAGGGGATTCTCTCCCGACTGCAAACCGATTACCTCGATGTGCTTCTACTGCATCGCCCAGATACACTGATGGAGCCGGAAGAGATCGCGGAGGCGTTTACTACTCTGCACGACGCCGGAAAGGTTCGCCACTTCGGCGTGAGCAACCAGAACCCCGGGCAGATGCAGCTACTTGGCAAATTTCTGAAGCAGCCCATCATCGCCAATCAGCTTCAGTTCAGTATCACGAATACCGGCATGATCGATGCAGGCCTCAACGTGAATATGGAGAACAGCGCCACTGTGAATCGAGATGGAGGGGTGCTGGAGTACTGCCGTCTGCACGACATCACCATTCAGCCCTGGTCGCCATTCCAGTTCGGCTTTTTTGAAGGCGCGTTTCTTGGCAGTGAGAAGTTCCCGGAACTCAATCTAGCCATAGAAGAGGCGGCAGAGAAGTATGGCGTAACATCTACCGCCATCGCTATCGCATGGATTCTGCGCCATCCGGCGCGGATGCAGCCCATCGTTGGCACAACAAATATCCAGCGGATTAAGGATTTGTGCAAAGCCTCAACGATCACACTCTCCCGCGAAGACTGGTACAAGCTCTACCGTTCCGCCGGCAACAAACTACCATAACCGAAACCGCGCCTCCTTCCGGAGGCGCGGATTTCCTCTCTCCCCGCGTGCCTCTTTTCTACTTCACTACGGCCTTCCCAACCACCTTCACCAGCATCGGCTGAAGCGGCGCTAGCTCAATAACACTCCCCACAGGCTTTCCCGTCAAAACATCGGTTACCGCGCCCTTCAGCCCCTCAAACCGCACGCGCTGCGGAGTCTTCCGATAGTTCACCAGATTAATCACCAGCCCGAACACGCGATGCGCCGTTCTCCACTCAACACCGGTAACGGCCTTCCCATCCTCAGCAACCAGTTTCACTACCGGCAAGGCTCCGTGCATCAACATCACGCGAGGCAGCGCCTCAAACAGATCCTGCCACTTGCTCTTACCATAGTGGTAGTTTAGGGTCTCGGCTCCCTGCGGCCTTGCCACCTGGCGGCCATACTGATCGCGCGAGGCCTCATCGCTATCCGCCCCCACGAACACAATCACCGAGCCTGCAGCGGTAAGCGCCTTCAGGGTCCCGGCCAGCAGGTGGACCGTCGACGGGACGAATACGACCTTTGTCTTCGGCGCTGCGCCGCGCGCCAGCCCATCTTCTGTGATAAATCCTGGCCTCAGACCACGAAATGTTAATGCATCGTAGAGCTTGAAAAGACTGTCACTGAACCGTGTGGGGTCGAGATCCCGAGCCGTATTGCTAAAGAGAATCGTCACATCTGGCTTCGCCTGCTGTATCGCGGTGACCTCGATCGCCGCTCGGTTCAGGTCGCAGTTCACGCGGCCGACCGCCTCAGCGCATCCGGGCCGATGCATGATGCTTCCCGCGATGTCGGATTTCGGATCGAAGGTGCGCTCCCAAACCCAGATCGCTGTCGCGCTCTGCCCGTGTACTGCTGCCTGCCATAGCGCGGTATAGACATGCTCGGCAGGCACATAGCGCGTATCTCGATCCGGGATAATATGATTTTCGGAGTTGAACACGGGCGCGTCCCGCACCGATCTCTGCAGATCGTGGTCTAACGCATTCATCTCCCAACCCTGCGCAAACTCGCCGGAACCATAATCATACATGTTGGCGCTGTCGTTGCCGTTAATCTCGCTGAACGCCCCGAATTGCTCCGCATCCACGCCAAAACGTGCCTCCTGGCCGCTCACCATGGTCCAGGTCATCGCCTTGGCGTGCACAGGCAGCTTTGGCGCAAGCTTATGGATTGTCTCGGCCAGCATCCGATGCCAGCCCGCAAAGAAGCGTCGATTGTACTCCAGGTAGTCGTGCCTCTCTCCCGCTGGCAGCGCATCAAAGGCCGTGAAAGGATCTGGCAATGCGACTGAATCGATGCTTCTATGCTGCGTTCCCCAGTCCTTATTAAGCTGATCTATCGTGCCGTGCGCCGCACGCAGATAGTCATGAAACTCCTTCGCAGCATATTCGCAGGGCTCTTCGACGTTTACTGGCTCGTTGGAGAGGCAGATGCTATGCAGAGCAGGATAGTCCTTAACTGCCGGAATGAGAACGTTTAGGAAGCGCTGAAGCAACGCCTTGCCTTCAGGAGCATGGAGGCAGTACGCCAGAAATCCTTCGCGCTTCTTGCGCAGTTCCGGGTACTTATCCAGCGCCCATTCCGGGAAGTAGTGGGGGCTTATCAGCAGATTGAGCGCGACCCCGGATGCGGCCGCACGCTTCAGCAGCCCCTGCATCTCACGGATCGGCCCCATCTCCACTACACCCTCTTTCGGAAAGACCGCGCTCGGGCCAATCTCGATCTGAATGATGTTGACGCCGTAAGAGGGAAACTTCTCAATATCGGCGCGAACCTGTCCGAAAGCGCCATGCCCGGTGAAGAAGATAGGCCTCGGGGGAAGCAGTCCGGGGACTTTGCTTGCATGAACGAAGGAGTTGTGAGAGACCTCGATTGGCTTCCCATCATAATGGTACACGGTTGGCAGACGCGCGCCATGCTCCGCCTTCTCGACCTGTGCACGACACCGCTCCAGCATCGGCTCCAAATCGCCTAGCTGCATCAAACCGCGCCGAACCTCACCATGCTCAATATCCTCAACAGAATACCGAACGAAATTCTCCAGCACCGTGTAACTCACCATCGGATAGGAGATATCCTGACCGTGTGCCTTCAGCAGATCGATCTGCTTCTTGAGTTCAGGAAGCGCCGCCGCAATCCGTTCTGCCCGCAGACGGCCGCCGGAACCAGAGAAGATCTTCATTTCCAGATCGCTGATAAGAACCGGATCGGAATCCGAAGTGAGCCGCAGCGTAATCTTTCGCGCCGCGTCGTCTGTAGATTCCGACTCCCCATTAACGCGGATCCGCCATGCGCCGCGCGCCAGCTTTAGCGCCTTCTGCACAGGATCGCCCTGGCCCAACACGGCAGATGCCGTTCCGTTAAAACCCTCTGGGGCGTAGAGCACGAAATCCGAGCGAAATGGACCGTCGCCCTCGACCTCCTGCTCCCCATTTAATGGCGTTAGGGAGGCTGCCCCGCCTCGCGTTACGAAGGGTGTGGCCTCCTCACCCTCCTCAAGCTTCACATCGTCCAGCAGAAAACCGGGAGTCTCATTCTCGGTGCAAACTCTTAAAAAGAAGCTAGCATCGTCTGCGTTTGCCTTAAAGGTGTAGGCAACGCGCTTCCACGCCCCACCTGTCTTCGGCAGCGGAAGCCGATACTGCCATCCGGTGCCTCCGCCGATCCATGCGATACCGGGGTCCATAGATTTGGTCCAGGCGCTCAGCGTGTACGAATGCCCAGGTATCAGGGCGATCGGTGCATTCTTCCAGAACATGCCGTAGACATCGGCGCCAAATGCCGTGGAATTGCTGATCTTTACCGCGTTTTTGCCGGAGTAAGTATCGCCCGAGGCGCCAAACATCGCGGAGGTGTTTCGTGCCGACCAGCTCCAGCCCTCGGGCACTCCATTGGCGCCAATCTGTTCGAAGCTGCCGTCTTCGATGAGATTTCGGCCGATCTGAACCGATTCGGCCGTTACGGATTTCAAAACCGGAGGCAACGCGAATGAGGGAGAACCAAAAACGGGCCCCGCGAATGCGGTAATGGCGGCGATAAACAGCGAAATGGATGGCAGTTTCATAGACCCTATCCTCAACCGCAGGCGCTGCGGTCTGTTTCAAAAATCTCTCTGATACCAAATCGGCCATAGGGTGGATGAATTCCTGTGCCTCTTTCCCTATCCTGTGTCTACTTATCAGCAGGAGGTACTGCTTGAACGGTCGAGAACGATTCCTCAGCACCATGAAGTACGAGGCGGTTGACCGTGTGCCCCTGATCGCGACAGGTGGTTGGCCAGAGACGGAAGACCGCTGGCGGCGCGAAGGGTGGGACGGGAAATCGCTGGTCGAGCGGTTCGGCACAGATTCCTGGCACTGGAACACCTCACTTCTCTTTCCATGCCCCGAGTTTGTGGAGGAGGTTCTGGAGGAGCGCGAAACAACGCGCCTCATTCGGAACCATGAGGGAATCCTGATGGAGATCCCGAATGGCTGGAGAGAGAGCTCCATGCCGAGGTTCATCCGATTCCCGGTTGAGAACTCAGACGATTTTCGGCAGTTCGCCGCCGATAGAATGCAGCCCAATCTGGAAAAACGGCTGGGCAAACTGTGGCGCACCAACTGCGAGATCTGGGCAGGGCGCACACAGCCGTTTGTTGTGTTTACAGATCGCTGGGGTGGATTCTTCGGTCCGCTGCGCAATCTGATGGGGGTCGAGAATCTCTGCCGTGCCTTCTACGACGACCCGGCCCTGATCGAAGAGATGATGGATCACATAGCAAATCTTATCATTGCGGTTATGAGTCGCGTGCTCGACGATACCACCATCGATATGTTCGCGTTCTGGGAAGACATGGCCTATAGAGGCGGTTCGCTGCTGTCGCCACGGCTGGCGCGCAAGTACATGCTGCCGCGATACAGGCGCGTTGTCGATTTCCTAAAATCCCGGGGAGTGAAACATTTCGGTCTGGATAGCGATGGGGATATCCGTCAGCTTATCCCGGTATGGCTCGATGCCGGAATAGACATCATTTGGCCGTTCGAGGTGCAGTCTGGGATGAACGTTGTGGAGCTGCGAAGGGAGTTCGGGCGGGATCTGCGAATGATGGGCGGCATCGATAAGCGTGCGCTCGCCTTCGGCGCGAACGAGATTCGTGCGGCGGTGGATGCCGTGATGCCACTGGTCGCAGAGGGAGGGTACATCCCGTACCTCGACCACTCCGCCCCACCAGACATCTCCTGGAACAACATCAACTGCTACATGCACTATCTCAAGGAACGCATCGAACACGGATAGACTCGCCGCTCGGCAGGTGCGCATTTTTAGTTCCCTCCCCGCGAGCTTGCGAGTAGATGAGGGAGGGGTCGGGGAGAGGATAAACTCGCGTACCGTTTCGATCTCCCTGCGCGACGTCCGTCCTAACCCCACGAAACTTAACGCCCAAAACCTGGCTTCTTTTTGCGTCGTTTTGTGGCTGAATCCTAATCCCGCGCCGCTTGCGGTGTAGCAGTCCTACGCGCAACATAGTAAACGCGATCAGCGGTTCGCGTAGGCAGCCGCAGCGTATATGCCTGATAAAACGTCACATCTTCAAAGCCCGCGTCGTCGAGCATCTTAAGGATCTCGTCCTTGCGATACGCAAACTGAAGGTGTACCTCTTTAAAGGGGGTAACCTGTTCGGCATCGTCACGATACGAGAAGTCCATATCTACCCGACAGATGCGGGTGCTTTCGTCGTAGGTACTTTTCCAGTCGTACTGCAGCCGCTCCTCGGGATAGCTCAAATTGTCCTGATCAAAAAAGTGGTTCTTGAGAGCAAACTCAGAGTTAAGATCGAAGATAAACAGCCCACCGGCCCGCACGTAGTGTGCAATGCGCACGATCGCCATGGCGAGTCGCTCTGGATCGGTGATGTAGTTGAGGCTGTCAAACAGGCTGATGCACAGATCGAACTGGCGCTCGCCCAGATCCATCACGGCGGCATCCTGCACCAGGTACTCGATCTCACGTCCCTCTGCCTCGGCTTTGCGCTTCGCCTCTTCAATCATTAGCGGGGCAATATCCACACCAACGACCTCAAAGCCCTCCTCTGCCAGCAGAGCCGATACATTGCCGGTGCCGCAGGCGAGATCCAGGACCGTTTTGGGGTGCGCACCACGCGTATCCAGAAGCTGCTTAACGTAGACCACCCAGTCTTCGTAAGGGACCCCGGTCATGAGCAGGTCGTAATGTTGCGCAACGTTTTCAAACTGAGAGGCGGAATTGGTAGCGGATGTCAACGTAATCTAACCCTGTAAATTCTATAGATCTGTATCCCGATGCGTCCTCTATTGTATCCCATTTAAGCGGCGTGGCGCTAAAGGTCCCCTCTCCGCGAGCTTGCGAGCAAATGTGGGAGGGGTTCGGGGCTAACAATGTATCATATCTTTGGTAACGATGGAGGCACTCCAGGATAGCCCTGTTTCGTGGGTTTTATGTGTGATTTGTTATCGGCGTGCGTGACGGACCCTCACCCCACCTCTCCCTTCTCCGC
>CAIXIX010000471.1 GCA_903919615.1 uncultured Chthonomonas sp. | reverse complement strand
TAATATTAAGAGTGAGAGTACAGAGCGTGCTCGACGATACAAAGGGAACCGTGCCCGCCAGTTGAATGGTGCCGGGCGGCAGCAGGTAGAAGCCTGAAGAGTGTGACACCGTGGTACGGATATTTGCCGTGCCGTCTGCGCCTGTTGTGGCAAAGCCAAGGACGCTGACAGTAATAGGACCGGTTTCGCCTTGACCGGTCACCTTACTCCATTCGAAAAAGACCCACGTTCCAGCATATGGTGCGCCAAACGTATCGGTTACGGTGGCAATGAAAGTTGATCCAGCTGCCGGACCCGTTATCGATGTTGGATTCGTCGACATACGCACCATGACAGACACTTTTACCGTGGCCGAATCCTCGCTTTGCCCATCCTGCGCATCACCAGCAAAGTTCGCAGTAAGTTTGCATCCGCCAGCTGGAGCGAGCGTTGGGATCTTATAAGCTGTCGTCACTACGCCAATACCATTCGTCGTGAGTGTGAGAGTGTCGCCGCTAACCGATGAAACCGTCACAGGCTTTGCGGCCAGAGGACGACCATCTTCCTCGAGAAACACTGTTACCCTGATTGTCTGCCCATTCAGGGCGGAAGTATGATCTGGCATGAGCCAGATCCTTGTCCCGTCCGGCCGCCTGCCCATGGCGCCAGCTTTTTCTGCGCTAATTCCTGCAAGCAACAAGCAACACATTAGCAATGTATACAGGCAGTGACTTCGAACCGCAGGCGTACGACTGTTCACCATTTTGAATGAGTTACTAAACATGAAACATACCTCCAGGGAAAAGTGGAATCAGGGCTGTCGACAGTTACGGAATATGTCCATAGTCGGTGGTAACAGTTCCGACAGTTCCGCCTAGGATTGCACCCGAATTCGAACTGACGGTATTCAAAGACCCGCCGGTGATCGAGCTATAGTCTCCATCGACGATGTTACCGAAGCCCCCTGAGATGACTGCGTTGATGCCAGTGATTGCGTTCTGGTAGCCGAATACAGCGCCGCCCCACGTTGCATAACTGTTGCCGGTTCCTAAGATCAGATTGTGGCTGCCGGCTCGAAAATCACCATTGGGATTTCCTGGCTCGTTGTATCCTATGATAAGGTTGCCAAGCCCGGTGAGGTTGCCTCCACCATCGTTGCTGGAGCCGCTTCCATCCTGAATCCACAGGTTACACGCTGTAACGAAAAGCGCTGCATTCCCGTCAATATCTGTGCCGACCGAGAAGTATTGTGTTACAGACTGAAGGCCCGCGATCGAAGCGAGCTCGCTCTGGAGCGAGGTCTGTAGGCCGGTTATCGCTGTGGCATCGGCTGCTTCGGCGGTTTGTAGCGCTGACAGTGCGGAGTTGATGGTTGAATTAGCCGTCTGAAGAGCTGCGATTGCGGAGGCATTTGTGGCGTCTGACGTCTGAAGCGCAGTTATTGCCGAAGCATTCGCTGCTCCTGACGTTTGCAGCGTCGTGATCGCATTGCCATTGGCTGTTATTGATGTCTGTAGAGCTGTAATCGAAGTGCTATATTGAGCCAGGCTGTTCTGTATGCTGCCGAGCGCAGCGAAGCACGAGTCGACTGGTGTGAGTGCACACTGTCCTGTTGCGACATTGCTAAAGCCACCTGCCACCACCGACGACACACCACTTGTAGAGTTGCTTGCTCCACCGCTAATGGCAGAGGAGGCTCCGCGTGCTACGTTGCTATAACCGCCTGCGATCGCGCTCGCCGATCCAACTGCAAGGTTGTTTTCCCCGCCTCCCACATAGGTTGATGCGCCAGAGGCCGTGTTAGCATACCCACCCGAAATTGCCGATGATCCCCCGCTTGCAATGTTCGAGTTACCGCCTGTGACGGACGCGCCAGGACCGCTTGCCGTATTCTGTCCACCACCTCCGACGTAGGTTGAATTGGCAGATGCCACGTTCTGGTAACCGCCGCCAATGTTGGCAAAGGCTCCGCTGGCAGTGTTGTTGAAACCGCCTTCAACGCAAGCATAAACACCGGAGATGGTATTTACGCTGCCAGTGACAACCCCACCCCAACTCGAGTAGCTGTTTTGTGAGCCAAGCACAAGGTTGTGGCTTCCGGTGCGGATATCTGTGTTCGGCGTGTCGTTTCGAAGTTCATTGTATCCGATCTGCAGGTTGCCAAGCCCGTTCGCGGTACCCGTAGTGCCAGCCCCGTTATTAATGACAAGGTTTGCGCCAGAGATGGTCATGTTCGTGCCGGTAGTTGTCAGGAACGCAAGCTTTGCTTCTAGCGCTGCAACACGCGGCGTTAGGTCGGTGCCCTGTGATATCGCAGGCTTATGTGAGAGCAAGAGTACATTTGTGCCGATGGACAGGACAAGTACTGCCAAGATGGGCCGCCTGTTCAAATCGATTTTCATAAGGTACCGCCAAATTGCGGTCTGGGGCGATTGAGACTTCTGCATTTGCGCTGCCTTTCCGGATAGCTTGGGCCAGATTTGAAAGATCTACTGTATGGCCACACAACTACAGGATAGGCGTCGGAACGTTACGTTACAATTACGAAAGAATAGATTTTCGTTACGAATGAATCATTTCGGGGTAGTTAGTGCGGCGTGATATGCTCGATTTACAAAAAAAGCGGCAAGGCTCAAATGAGCCTTGCCGCCAGTATGATCTGCGTACAGCGTACGGTGATCAGGTTATAAGCATCCTAACTTTCGTTAAGGATTAACCGTACCAGCCGGAAGCACGAAGAACGTCATTGGATTGGAGATCAGGTTACCAGGATTGTTGGTCACGGTGATCTGTACTCTCTTCGTCGTGAGAACGTAGGAAGCATCCACCACTGCGGTAAGTGTCGTGAAGTTCACGTACTTCGTTGGCAGAGGCGCGCCATTCCAATAGACGTAGGACATGCCGTTAAAGCCGGTACCTGTAACTGTGAGTGTAAAGGTCGGGCTGCCAGCAATAACCGAGCTCGGAGATAGATTGGTTATTGTTGGAGGCGTGCTAGTAACGGTGAATGGCAGAGAGTTCGTTACCGTCTTATCCGGGTTAAGGATAGAGATCTGAACGACACCTGTCTTGTTAAGCAGCGATGCAGGCACTGCCGCGGTTACCGTAGAGGCATTCACGAAAGTGCTTACAAGCGCAGTGCTGCCCCACTGAACCACCGAACCGTTTACGAGGGCTGCGCCAGTCACCGTCAGCGTAAACGCTGCGCTGCCTGCCGCGATCGTATTCGGGCTCAACTGGATTATAGTTGGTGGGCCCGTTGGGTTGGTAATGGTGAAGGTAGCGCCATTCGATGGCGATGAGCCCGGGTTAACGACAACTACGTTGGCAGTTCCAATCAGGGCCAGGTCCGCAGGCGGTACAACCGCTGTTACCTGGTTCTGTGAGAGGAAGCTCGTGTTGAGCGCCGTATTGTTCCACGTTACCGTAGAGCCTGGTATGAAGCCGTATCCGTTCACCGTCAGGATGAACGATGGGCTGCCAGCAGGCGCAGACGGTGGGCTCAGGTTCGTTATAACCGGAGGTCCAGTTACCGTGAATTTTACTCCGTTAGAAGAGGTTCCATCGGAGTTGGTTACCGTAAATGTCGCTGAACCTGGGAGGGCAATATATGCTTGCGGAACTTGAGCAGTTAGCTGCGTTGCCGAAACATAGTTAGTAGTAAGCGGACCACCGTTCCAGTTGACTGCCGATCGGTTGGTAAAGCCCGAACCGTAGACGGTAATCGTAAACGCAGCACCGCCAGCAATCACTGTAGAGGGGTTGAGGCTCGTGATCTGCAGACTGCCGGAGCTTGGAATGATATTAATGGTGAGCCCATTCGAATTGAGCGTACCCGGGTTGCTAACCGTGATGTTAGCCGTACCCACATTTGTAATATTCTGAGCAGGGACTGCCGCGGTAACCTGTGTAGCGGATACATAGGTTGTTGGCAGCGCGCCACCGTTCCAGGCAACGCTGCTGGAGTTGGTGAACCCTGTTCCCGTAACTGACAGCGTAAAGCCAGCTCCGCCTGCCTTCACCGAATTCGGCGTGACTGCGGTGATCGTCGGCGTTACCGGCGTCTGATTGATTGTGAATATTACGATGTTGGACTTAACGGTGCTTTCGCCGCTGGTGTTGATAACCTGAACGCTGACAGTGCCAGCGCTTGCGACGAGAGACGCAGGAATTACAGCAGTCAGTGTTGTCGAGCTAACATACGTAGTTGCCAGCCCAGAGCCATTCCACGTCACGCTGGAGCTCGCTCCAAATCCCGTTCCCTTAACCGTTAGCGTAAAGCCAGAAGTACCGGCAAAGACGCTTGAAGGGCTAAGTGCGCTGATTGACGGAGGAGCAGCGAGAATAGTGAACGTGGCAGAGTTGGATGTTGCACCACCAGGATTCGATACGGTGATGGATGCTTGTCCTGCCTGCGTAATTAGCGATCCCGGTATCACTGCCGAAATGCCCGTGGTGGATGAGTAGGTAGTTGACAGAGGCTTACTATTGAAGTTGACAGTTGAGCCCGGCGTAAAGCCAGTGCCTGTAACCGCAATCGGCACCTGAGCAACGCCAACGCCCGCACTATTTGGCGAAACGCCAGTAATCACGGGGGCGGCATTAATTGTGAAGATCAGCACGTTAGAGGTAGTGCTATCTGGATTGGTAACCTGTACCGCTGCGGTGCCTGCGCTGGCAATATCTGCCGCGCTAATTGGAATAAGCAGCAAGTGGGATGAGATGTACACGGATTTACGTGTGCTACCGTTCCAGGTTACGACGGCGCCAGACTGGAAGCTCTGACCGTTAACTGCGAGAGAGAAGCTCGGTCCGCCTGCTGTCGCAGAAGTAGGACTGAGGCTAAGTATGGCAAGCGGAGCAGGTGTGACGACGAACTTAAACGGTTGCGACGCATTCCCTCCACCGTTATCTGCCGTAAGTCGGTAGGTACCAGGATCGATGATGTCGGTTTCATCTATAATCGCTGTCAACTGAGTTGGGCTAACATACGTGGTTGGCAGCGCACCGCCGTTCCAATCAACCGTCGTGTTCTTGTTGAAACCCAATCCGTTAACAGTGATTGTAAATCCAGGCGAACCGGCAACAGCCGTGCTTGGAGTTGCAGACGAAATGAACAGGGTTTGTAATCCGCCGAGACCCTGCGGAGTTCCAACACCAGTAACGAAGTCCCAACCTGGGCCAGCATTATAGCCGTTGTTACCCGTAAGGATGTCACGGAAGTTAGCAGTCCCGAGGTTGCCGTAGATGCTCGTTAGGAGCGATGTCGTGTCTGGGAACAGTCCCTGCGCCGTGCCTGCCAGGTTAGCAATACCCGCAAGCACAGGGCATGCCACGCTCGTACCGCCGACAACGAACCAACCACCCACGTCTCCGTCGTAGACAGAGACGCCTGTATTAGGGTCTGCGATAGCGGCGATATCCGGCGCTCCACGAGCACCGTTTACAATCGAGGAGATAACGCTTTGATAGGGCGGCATAGCTACGTAGGCGCTCGGCCCACCACCCGCTCCACTCCAGCCATATTCACTTACGAAGTTACCGTTACTATCCGTGATAATACCGGTACCTCCAGCGCCAACTACGTAAGACGAAGTGGCGGGGTATCCAGCCGGCGCACCATAGTCGCCAGTGGAAGCAAAGAATGAGACACCTGGTACTTGAAAGTGAACGTCATCGCTCTCCTCACCGGCATACTCACCTGCGCTCCAGCTATTCGAAACTTCCTTCACGGATACGTTACCATCGGTAAATTTTGCGGCAACATCCTCTGCCAGGTACATGTCTGCAAACGTGGCGGACGTAGCTTCAACCAGCACGATCTTTGCGGACGGCGCCATTGCGTGCGACCACTCGATATCCAGCGCTTCTTCTACGTTCCAGCCCTGAGGATCCGACGGAGGCTGTGTTCCACCGGCATAAACTACCTGGAAGACCTTATTTGTGGACAGAGTAGGATCCGTAGAGGTCTCTTGGGGCAGGTTAAACTGCTTGGAGAACGTGTTGAAATCGGCAAGCGCGGTCGGCAAGTCCATTGCATCCACGATACAGATGACCTGGCTGCCGCCCTTGTTAGGAAGCAGATACGCCTGTCGAATCTGGTCCGGGCTCAAACCGCCCGCAGGGCCGTTTCCACCCGCCGGATGAATTCCCGGGCCTTTCGGCGGCGACAGGCGAATTCTAATGTTTGTGTGGACCCTTTTACCAATGTCTTCGGGCTTTTGTATACTTGAAGCAGGGATAAAGATATTCCCCTGCCGCACTCCGGGGCCCTGAGCCCGGGCGCCAACAGCCAGCGTCGCAGTCAATAATAACGCTGCGCCTACTGTTCTCGCTAACGCACACTTCATTCGGGTTCTCCTTGCCGCTTAAACACCAAACCTAAAAAAGGTTTTCCAGGCCTGCGTTTCACACAGACCTGGAAAGCGTACATCGAGGTGATGTAAGGTTTACGGGTAGTGTCCGCCAGAAGTGTTAAGGGTCTGGGACGAGCCACCGAGGAGTGCGCTGTAATCGCCAGGCTCGTTGATCGTATTGAGATAGCCGCCAACAATTGTGGCTGCGATCGCATTCGACGAGTTGCCCCTACCACCGCTTACTGATGAGTACTGACCTGTTGCAGAGTTTCCGGTACCACCGTGTACTGATGCGCCAGCCGCACTCGCTACGTTTGCAGAACCAGCAGTAATGCTAGCGGCCTGGCCGCTTGCGATGTTACCCCAGCCACCAAGCACGGATGCGTCAACGCCGCTTGCCAGGTTCTGGTAGCCGCCGGTTACAGCGCTAAACTGACCTGTCACCGAGTTTGCGTAACCAAGCACAACACCACCATACGAGGAGTAGCTGTCACCGGTTCCAACGATCAGGTTGTGGCTGCCAGTTCGGAAGTCTCCGTTCAAGTTGCCTGCGCCCAGTTCGTTGTAACCAATAATCAGGTTGCCGAGTCCGGTAAGTGTTCCGCCATCGTTCGTGCTGCCCGAGCCACTCTGTATCCAGAGGTTGCAGCCAGAGATGAACAGTGCAGGATATCCGTTGATATCGGTGCCACCGCTCAGGTACTTGGTCGCATTCTGAATAGAAGTGATCGAAGCGCTGTAGCCGTTAACCGTAGTTGTAAGACCGGCGATCGCGGCAGTATCTGCTGCGAGGGTCGTGTTGATTGTCGCCAGGCTGGAGTTGATGTTGGTCACTGCGGTCTGCAGCGCGGTGATCGCTGAGGAAGAGCCGCCCGAAGGAATGACATCGTACTGAGTGGTGGTAGCATTCGAGTTACCGCCAATTACTACGGATGCCACGCCGCCCGCTGTGTTGGTCGCGCCGCCGCTAACCGCAGAGGATGCTGCAGTTGCCTTGTTGCCATAGCCACCGGTGATGGAACTCGCCGATCCGGAGGCAACGTTGCTCTGACCGCCGCCAACATAGGTGGAGGGGCCGGATGCAGTGTTGGCATAACCACCGCTGATCGCGGAGGAGCCGCCGCTTGCGATATTGGAGTTGCCTCCAGTAATCGATGCGCCCGGTCCGCTAGCAACGTTGGATCCGCCACCGCCAACATACGTGGAGTTTGCAGAAGCTACGTTAGAGTAACCGCCGCCGATTGCAGCGAATGCGCCGCTCGCCTGGTTGCCAAAACCACCGGTTATGCTGGCGTACGTACCAGTAGCCGTGTTTGTCGCGCCTGCAATGATGCCACCGTAGCTCGAAAATGAGTTCTGTGTGCCCAAAACAAGATTATGGCTGCCCGTTCGCACATCCGTGCTGGGTGTATCGTTCCGCAACTCATTGTAGCCAAGAACAAGGTTACCAAGTCCGTTCGCGGTAGCCGTCGTTCCAGCCCCGTTGTTTATCACCAGGTTTGCACCGGATATTGTCATCGTGGTGCCGCTGGTGGTTAGAAAACTTAGTTTGGCCTGCAGGGCCACAATCTCGGCCTGGAGCTGCGCGCTCGT
The DNA here is from genome assembly GCA_903919615.1 of uncultured Chthonomonas sp. Classification (GTDB taxonomy): domain Bacteria; phylum Armatimonadota; class Chthonomonadetes; order Chthonomonadales; family Chthonomonadaceae; genus CAIXIX01. Next base: position 3,868 of record CAIXIX010000471.1, on the reverse strand, counting down.
CTGCGAAATGGCCGGCGGCCGGGCTGTAAAGAATGTGCACCCTACCAATGTGGCAACTAGCAGACCGCCGATAGTCTTCTGGCGATGCTCGGCGCGTGCAAGACGCTGCTCAGATTGCTCCAGGCGCATCAGCAGTTCAGACGTATCTGGGATGGTGCTGGTCATCGATTCATTCCCTTCTCCGAAGTACGGCTTTTCTCGTCAAATTGAGATCACCAGTCGGGCCTCAACAAGGCGAAACTTAACCAGGATTTAGAGCGTTTAGTGCCGCTCAGCACAGAAGATAAGACCTGGCCTTGTGTGACTCGTGCCTGTCTGCTGGAATTATAAGCGTTCTTGCTTCACGTGTCAATAGTCCGGCAAACAATGTGCCACTTCCGGGGGCCCTGTTTTGAGAGTAATCTTAACACATTTTCCGCCAATTTGCATATCAAAGTGAGGCTAGAAAACGAACGCTCAAGCAATATCCGATGACCTTGTCAACGATCGGAAATCAACTAGTTCTCGAGTTATAACACTCGAACGCGCAGGACTCTGCATGGACTCTATTGTATAGAAACCAACTCTCATAAACGCACTGCATAATGCAAGCAACAAGCCGATCATCAATTATGACAACTGCTCGAACTACCGTTTCAGCCTTCTCAGCTTTGCTACCATCTCTGTGCATGACCGTCGCCGCGCCTGCGCAGATTCAAAATACCGATAGCCAGCGTGTTTACAGCCTCATCGCGACTCGCTGCAGTGCGTGCCATCGGCCGGGCAACACATCCGGCGGGCTCGATCTTTCCCGGTTAGGTACGCCCCAACCGGCCGGTGAACATGGTCCGGCAATCGTAGACGGCAAACCTGAGCTCAGTCTGCTTTATAAACGTGTCGCAGCGCGAACCATGCCGCCTTCAAATCCGCTTTCGGATGCCGAGATAACTCTTATCCGCAGCTGGATTGCGACCGGCGTGAGCGCTAAACGATCGGACTCGAAGGTTCCGACTTCTGGCGGTCGGGCTAACTTAAACTGGTGGTCGCTTCAGCCTCTCCATTTCACTGCGCCAGCCGCTGTTAGCCGGAAGCCAGAGCGAACAGCCAATCTTGTAGACGCGTACATTTTCAATAAGCTTGCGCGAAATGGCCTGAAACCTGCACCGCCTGCAGATAAGGCCACCTTAATTCGCCGACTTTATCTTGATATGCTTGGCTTACCGCCAACGCCGCAACAGGTAATCGCATTTGAAACAGATCGGCGGCCAGATGCGTGGGCCAATCTTGTCGGCGTTGTGCTGTCGAACCCGGCCCATGGTGAGCGTTGGGGGCGGCACTGGCTGGATGTTGCAAGGTTTTCGGAGAGTCATGGCTTTGAGAGAGACGCGCTCCGGCCAGACGCCTGGCCCTATCGCGATTACGTTGTAAATTCATTCAATTCGGATCGCCCCTACTATCAGTTTATTAAGCAGCAGATCGCTGGCGATATTATCTCTCCCGATTCAGCAGACGCTGTTGCGGCAACAGGTTTCCTGGTCGCTGGTCCCTGGGATGAGGTCGGCGTGTCGCAAGCGAACGCAACGGCGCGCCTGCGGGTTCGCGAAGAGGAGATGGAGGAGATGATCGGCACGGTCGGGCAGACCTTTCTGGGGCTCACCGTCAACTGCGCGCGATGCCACGACCACAAGTTTGATCCGATAAGTCAGCGCGATTACTATCAGTTGAGGTCTGCCCTCGATGGAGTCCATCCCGGAGTACGGCCGCTCTCAAGCCGGAAGCCACAAGGCCTGAGCGATAAGCTGGCCGTCCTGCGCACCGCGAGAAATCAGCTTCTAGCTGCGGCGCGCTCCAGAGTACTTCCGTCAGAAAAACTGAAGTCAGGCTACACAGGCCCTACCCCAATCGCGCTGTGGAATTTTGGAGAGGGTACGCGCGACGCGATCGGAAACGTCGACGGCACATTAGTTAATGGGGCGCACATCGATCACGGCCGCCTGATACTTAATGGCACTGGCGCGTACATGCGAGCTGGCCCGATCCGGAGCACTCTTACCGAAAAGACTCTCGAAGCCTGGGTCTATCTCAGCAATACAAATCAGCGCGGCGGAGGCATCGTTACTATACAAATGCCGGATGGTTCGCGGTTCGATTCTATCGTCTATGGCGAACGCCAGCAGGGTAGGTGGACCTCTGGCAGCGAGTTCTACCACAGAACAGTGGACCAACAGGCTGCAGCAGAGACGGCAACTCCGGCGGAGCCAATTCACCTGGCAATTGTCTACGGCAAAGATAACGCTATCCAGATCTATCGCAACGGAGCGCTGTATGGCGCAGCCTATACTCCCACTGCTTCATCAACCGGCAGCCTGCAGCAGTTTCCTGCCGGAAGCGCAGAAGTACTCTTTGGACTTCGCCACACCGGGGCGGGCAACGGTTTCTTTGCCGGTGAAATTGAAGAGGCCAGGCTCTACGATCGCGCCCTTACCTCCGACGAAATCGCGAAGAGATTTGTTGAGGGACCTCAGAAACTTTCGTCCGCCGTGCATGCCCTTACCGCATCCGAAGTAACGAAGTTCAAGGCAATCAACGCAGAGATCGCAGGGCTTGAGCTCACCCTCCAGAGAGAAGAGAGCTCCCTAAGCTGCTACGCTGCAGCGCCATCACAGGCGGCAACAGTATCCTTATTAAAACGCGGAGACGTGTTGAGCCCGGGGGAAATCGTCACACCAGCCGGCCTCGAATGCATCAAGACCCCGTCGGCAGATTGGAACCTCAAGCCGGATGCTCCAGAGAGGGACCGGAGACTAAAACTTGCCAACTGGCTTGGAGACCCACGCAATACTCTCACTGCTCGTGTGATGGTTAACCGAATATGGCACTACCACTTTGGCCGCGGCATCGTGGATACGCCGAACGATTTCGGTTTCAATGGCGATAGGCCGTCCAATCCCGAACTTCTCGACTATCTGGCCATGGCATTTCAGCGCTCTGGCGGCAGCGTAAAGGCAATTCAACGGCTCATACTGCTTTCGAATACCTACAAAGAATCGAGCCAGTTCGATCCCATCGCAGCAGCGAAAGATGCGGACGATCGGCTGATGTGGCGCTTTCCCATTCATCGCCTTGAAGGCGAGGCGATTCGCGACAGCATGCTCGCCGTAAGCGGGCAGTTAAACTCCTCGATCGGAGGGCCAAGCTTTCGGCCATTTATAGAGGTTGTGGACAATGCACACTCCTACACGCTGCTCGATGATGGCCGGCCCGACTTCAACCGAAGAACCATCTACCGAATGAACGTGCAATCCGGCAAAAATCCGATGCTGGAGACTCTGGATTGCCCCGACCCGGCGGCAAAGGCGCCCAGGCGAAACATTACCACCACGCCACTGCAGGCGCTGGAGATGATGAACAGCAGCTTTGTACTCCGACAATCTGCCGCCTTTGCAAATAGATTGAACAACGAGGCTGGGACCTCGCCCGAGCGCCAGGTAAATCTCGCGTACCAGCGCGCCCTCGGCCGCAGCCCTCGACCAATGGAGCTGAAATCTGCGACTTCGCTTATTCGGTCTTCAGGTCTGCAAACTCTCTGCTGGGCGCTGTTCAATACCAGTGAGTTTGTCTATGTCCGATGAGCAAGAAAAAATACGGGCCTCACCCTCGATCCCTCGCCACGGATTTACAGGCGACACGGGCCGCTGATTTGCACTCCCCGCGGAGCGAACTATGTATCATATCTCGGCCATGTTCCGGAGGCGCGCGCGGTGGCCCCTCTCCCGTGGTCTCCACTCGCGCCCGAGCGTGCGAGGGAGTCAAGCGGGAAGGAGCGAGCTTGCGAGCGGAGAAGAGGGTTCCCTACCGCGCCCGACGAAGGAGGGACCCAAGCGGAAAG
>CAIXIX010000470.1 GCA_903919615.1 uncultured Chthonomonas sp. | reverse complement strand
CGGCCGACCATATACCTACTGTTACGGAGGCGCGGAATCAAAGATTCCCGTGAGCAAAACAAAGGCAACGAGAGAATGCGATGAAACGGTGTTGGGTCGCCCAAAACAGAAACCTACCCCGAGTTATTGAGGAGATACTGCAAGAGTTTGATGCAGTCTGTCCGAACATGGGCGTGTTGCTTATCATAGACGAACTGCTCCACTTCCTTCAGACACGCCAAGACCTTGACCTTGTGCTGGATCTGAGCACTCTACAGGCTCTTGGTGAATTCTGTGACGGGTCACGGTTTGTGTTTATGGCGGGACTCCAACAGTCCCTGTTCAATAATGCACGGTTCAACAATGTCGCGTCAGATATCAATCGCATCAAACAGCGGTTCTATGATTTCGTGATCGACAGCAAGGGAGTTGCCCAACTTATCGAGCAGTATCTTTTCCAGAAGAATGCGGCGCAGAAAGCCCAGATCAAAGATCTGCTACTTATGCAAGCGCCTCTCTTTGAAGCTGTAGGGCCTGAGATAGATCATTTTGTTGATCTCTTCCCAGCGCATCCACGGTTCATCGCTGAGTTCCAGAACGTGTTTGTTGTCGAACGGCGTGAGATCCTCACCGTTTTATCAAAGGAAGCGCGATCCCTCGCAGATCTGCAGTGGAGCAATGATACACCCATACTCATCACGTCTGATCGTTACTGGAAGCACATTGAGACCGACCAGGGACTGAATGCCAATTCAGCCATCAAAGACGTTAAGAAGAACGTTACAACGCTCAAGTCACGAATTCAAACGGAGTTTCCCGCAACCGAGGACAAGGCTGCAGCGGAGCGGCTTATCGAAGCACTGGCCGTTAATCGCCTCACTACGCCAAGCATCACAGACCCCATAGGGCTAACGCCAGTAGACTTGAAGAACAATCTTCTGTGGAAGGTCAAGCTTCCTATGGAGGATGCACGCCTTCTCACAGGTGCAGCCAAACGACTTTTAGACAATGCACGCAAGGCGGCAAACGGCCAATTTCTGGCGATGTCCGACACCTCTGGCCAGTATTATATTGATCCAACCCGTGTAGTTGACTATGAGCAGGATGTCGCGACAGCAGCAGCTACATTGTCCAGCGATAGAGTGCAACAGTACTTGAACGAGATCTTCACTAGAGCTATGGAACTCGACAATACCACAGCAGTGAAAGAAGGGCGACTGTGGGAGTACTCGCTGCTGTGGAATGACCATAACGTTGAGCGCCCTGGCTGGCTTTGTTTCAATTGGCCCAATCAGCGATCAACTGCCAAGCCGCCAAAGGACTTTTATGTTTTTGTTATTCCGTCCAAGCGAGTTACTGGCCAAGCTGACACGATGCCAGACACCGCTGACGAGTCCTACTGGTTTTTGGAAGATTTCCCGCAGGCGAAGTGTGATAAGGTCAATCCACTCGACGACAGCGCGCCAGATTCCTTTCTCGATAGACTGCGAAAATACGCGGCAGCCCGTGAGAGAGCGATCCAGTGCGGCAACAACGCCCAGGAGCGGACGGCTTTTGATAATGAAGCTAATAAGCATTTGAAGATACTGCTTCCCGACTTCAACGAGAACGCTGGCGAATGGATAACCGTGCAGTGGCAGGGGCAGCGGAAGCGATTCCGAGAATGGGTGGCACAGATCGATCCCAGCAAGTCGAATGCACCGTTTAAGTCGAAGCTTGATGCAATCTCACAGGCTATGTTTGCTCCCCTCTTTGAGGGCAAGTATCCCGATTATCCAGCTTTCAGTATCCGCATTCAAGAAGCTACCCGCAAGCAGAATGCCCAGGCCGCAATGGAGATCCTGTGTGAAACGGGCTTTATGGAGAACGCCTCTGGTAAAGCCGTGCTGGTTGCGCTTGGACTGTACACCGATACTGCGTTTGTGCCTGATCAATCGCCCTGGTTAGCGAAGGTGAAGACTCGGTTAAGGCCGCTGGGAACGGGACAGAACCTAAATGCATCGGAGCTTTTTGAGCGCATAGATGAACGCGTATGGTTCAAGGCGGAGATCATAGAGGCAGAGTGGCTTCACGTAGTGCTTGCCGCAGGAGCCAGGTCAGGCGATTTAGTGATCTATGGACCCAACAACAAGCGATACGACGCGTCCAATCTTAAAGAGTTTTTCACCGATATCAAGTCCTACGAGACCATCGTTCGCATCAGCAAACCATCGGAGATTCCCTTCGATCTATGGAAGCGCCTGTTCAAGCTCTTTGGATGCAATGTCGGCGAGCTGGCAAGCCCAACTACGCATGAATCCGCTGTTCTGAAGTTCGGCACCGCAGTGCAGCAGCGGATAAATGACGTTGTTCAGTGGGAGCAGGAGCTTAAGACACCGCTGCCGCTGGCAACACCTGAAACTCTTGCAATTGTAAGTCAAGCCGCCGATGCCTTCCGAGGGGCAAACGTAGGTATGCAGACCTATCTCGCGCCAATCAACAGCAAAGCCAAAATGCAGAACCTGAAGATCGACGATGGCGGAATAACGGCACTCGAAGATCAACTGCAGACATGCTTAGCCCTGGCGGGCACGTTGGCTTTCGTTAAAGACAATCAATCTCAGTTGAGCGCAGTAGAGCGGTTCAAGGTAATTATCAGCCCCTATGATAAGGATTTCTGTACTCGGTTAGATCAACTCACAATGGGTCTCAATGCCGTGTACAGCCAGCCGCTGACACTGGCGGCTGCCAAGACCACGTTGGCGACAGAGTTGGCTGACACCTTAGATGCAGCGCTTAAGAAATACCACACTCTCCATAAACTTCACCGACTGGACAGATCAGGAGATGCGCGTAAGAAGGCCATAGTAAACGGCGCGTTGCTCAAACAGCTCAATCGCCTGGCAAATGTAAAGTCGTTGGGAAGCGCAAAACTGGAAGAGATTAGACAAAAACTGGATCTGGTCCCGTGCAACGGCTGCACAGACGAAGAGCTGACCAAGAACTCTCTTTCGCTGTGTCCACACTGCAGCTTCAACCCTAGTAGCATTGCGGGGGAAGATCCAGCGCTCGACAAGCTGACCCAGTGTGAGCATGAGGTGGAGCAACTACACAGGGATTGGACTAATCAGCTACTTGACGAATTGAAGGGAGATCCTTCTGTGCTGGCGTCGATACAGGCATTGAACCCAGCAGAACGAAAACTGGTAGATGATTTTGTGGCGGCGAATTCCCTTCCGATTGACATCTCAGATGCTTTTATTAATGCCATAAACACCGTCTTGAGCGGCCTGAAGCGAAAGACAGTTAGGGCCAAAGATTTTGCCAGGAAAGTGGTCGGCGACGGCACTCCATTGAAAGCTGCCGAAGTACGTGTGAAGTTCGAAGCCTGGATCAAAGAACAGATCGGTTCAGACGATAGTGGCGCTGTTCGCTTTGTACTTGAGGATTAATGAATAACTATGGACAGCACCCAGCAGACCTTCGGCTATGAAGTGACAAGCGTACAGACCACCAAGCACCGAAAGGACCTTGATCTCCAACGGGAGCATTACCGTGCACTTCTAGCCGAAAAGTTGAAAGATCCCGATTTCCGACAGATCGGGGGTTTCCCAATTGGTACCGACGAAGCAATTCTGGCGATGTCAGATCCGCCGTTTTACACTGCTTGCCCTAATCCTTTCATTGAGGAGTGGATGAGCAATAACGCCACACCATACGACCCCAAAACAGATCACTATCATCGAGAGCCTTTTGCAGCAGACGTTCGTGAGGGCAGAGGCGACCCGATTTATATTGTGCATTCTTACCACACTAAAGTGCCGCACAAAGCGATAATGCGGTTCCTCCTACACTACACTGAGCCTGGTGATCTCGTGTTTGACGGCTTTTGCGGAACTGGCATGACGGGAATCGCAGCGCAAATGTGCGGGAATCGATCTCAGATTGAAAGTCTTGGATACAAAGTCAATATGGATGGTGCGATCCTAGACGGTACGGGGGTCTCGTTTGGTTGTATCGGTGCACGCAAAGCTGTCCTGGCTGACTTATCACCTGCTGGAACATTTATAACATACAACTACAATGCACCCATTGATGCCAATGAATCCAAGGAAAATACGAAACACATATTACAGGAAGTAGAAAACGAGTTTGGATGGATGTACTCCACACTCCACGACGCCACTGAAACCGAGACAAAGACAATCGCGAAAGCAGTGATCGCATGCCAGAATGCCGAGGAGCTACGTCAACTCCACAAGCAAATACAGGCTTTTAATTCGCCATATCGCGAATCGAAATCAAAGTTGCAGGTGGGTCAGGTCAACTACACAATATGGTCAGATATCTTCATATGTCCGAAGTGCGGAGGCGAAATCATCTTCTGGGACGCAGCCGTTGATCAAGCTGAAGGTAAGGTGTTAGATTCATTCGTCTGCCCTTCGTGTCTAGCTGAGAATAAGAAACATCAATGTGAGCGGTCAGTGACGACACTCTACGACACGTCTCTGTCTGTAACGTTGCGACAGGCACGTCAAGTACCCGTCCTGGTCGTCTACTCAATAGGTAACAAACGGTACGAGCGCTGCCCCGACTTGCACGACTTAGCCCTCATCAAAAGAATAGATGATCTCACTATACGGACGTGGTATCCGACCGATCCACTGCCAGATGGATACAATACTGAGCAGCCAAAGCGTTCCCACGGCTTAACACATGTGCATCACTTCTATACGCGTAGGAACCTCACAATCCTCAGTGCATTCCGTTCTCACGGACTTGGGAATTGGTTGGCTTTTAGCGCGTTGACGCCTCGCGCCACCAAGATGCACAGGATTGCAGTCAGCAGAATAGGCGGACCCAAAAAAGGAGTCGGTGGAGCAACTGCAGGCGTGCTTGATGGGACACTATTTGTCCCATCAGTTTCAGTCGAATTAAACGTCTTGTCGCAAGCCAAGGAGCGGATTCAGATTATCGGCAGGGCAGCATTCACACAAATTCCTGTTGTCCGCACGACAACCCAGTCTAGTACTGAAGTCATTTGCACAGAGAATAGCATTGATTACATTTTTACCGATCCGCCATTTGGAGGAAACAAGATGTATTCAGAACTAAGCTGCATCTGGGAAAGCTGGCTTCGGGTAAGTACTAACAACACGCAGGAAGTGATCACAAACGACGTTCAGCATAAGGGAATTGAAGAGTATCAGTATCTCATGACAAAATGCTTTTCTCAAAACTATCGCATGCTTAAGCCTGGTCGTTGGATGACCGTCGAGTTTAGCAACTCGAAGAACGCCGTCTGGCATGCAATTCAAGAGGGGCTAGAAAAAGCAGGTTTCGTGGTTGCGGATGTGCGTGTTCTGGACAAGAAACAAAACAGCTTCAAGCAAGTGACTTCAACTGGGGCTGTTAAGGAAGATCTGATTATCTCCTGCTACAAGCCTCACCATGACTTTGAACTACGCTTTCGAGAACTTCAGGGCAAAACTGAAGCCGTGCTTGACTTTGTCACCCAGCATTTAGCTATGCTGCCAGTCACGCCCATAAATAAGGCTGGGCGACTAGAAGCAATTTCGGAACGAACACGCTTCATTTTGTACGACCGTATGTTAGCGTACCATGTCCAGCGAGGAGTGCGCATACCGCTTTCGGCCGTAGAGTTTTACAGATTGTTGGACGAGCAGTTTGTCGAGCGTGACGAAATGTACTTTCTAAATGAGCAATCTGCACGCTTCGACGCCGTGAAGGCACAAGGCATTGACACGGAGCAACTTTCAATATTTGTGCGCGACGAAAAGACGGCAGTGCAATGGGTACGATCTCGCCTATCCGAACAGCCGCAGACAATTGGGGATTTGACGCCAAAGTTCATGCAAGAGTCGAGGGAGTGGGAAAGTCATGAACCTCGCCCTGAGCTACGCGACCTGCTCAAGGAGTACTTCATTGAGACCGAAGGTATCTGGCGCGTCCCCAACCCTGATAACGAGAAAGACCTGGAAGTTATTCGCTCCAACGCACTTCTGCGCTTGTTCCGTGATTACACAAACTCAAAGCCACCGTTAAAGGTTTTCCGCAAACAAGCTGTGCTGGAAGGCTTCCGACACTGCTGGGAGACAAACCAATACAACGTGATAGTGGCAGTGTGTGAGAAGATCCCCGACAAGGTACTGCAGGAAATACAGGAATTTGTCACCTTCTATGACATTGCCAAGGATCTTACGCCAACTCAGGAACCGCAGACGGCGTTCGTGTGGGAGTAAAGCACATGGAACTATCGGTATCCAAGAAAGACATGAGGGTGCAGTGAATTGACTGACACGGCACTCATCAGTTGGTGCTCTACCCTTAACACCTGGGTCCGTGTTTTAGACCAACGTACCCTGTTCAGTAAAGCTATCGCTAAAGTCATGGTTGAGGGCGGAAGCGCTGTTCACACTGTGCCAGCCGACAGTCTTTCCGCTGATCGCCCTTTAGATATGCCCATCGCGCTTTCTACCATCGCTGGTTCACGCATCTGGTCTGCTCTCGGTTCCGATCTCTTCCTTGCCCCTCTTATGAGCAAGGTTTTGCCCCTCCCGCATCAATTCCGCGTTCTGCGCAAAGCTCTATCTGGCTTCCCTGTAAGGATGATGCTGGCAGATGAAGTCGGCATGGGCAAAACCATCGAAGCAGGTCTTGTCCTCAAAGAGCTAAAGCTGCGCGGTGTAGTCGAACGCATCCTCGTACTGGCTCCAAAGAGCCTACTCTTACAGTGGATTGTGGAGATGGATGGCTTGTTCGGCGAACCGTTCAACCTTGTTCTACCTGGCAATTGGGGCGCAGATGCAGGACTGCGAGGCGACAACATCTGGAAGCAACACAAGCAGGTTGTTACCTCAGTTGATTCTGTAAAGCCCAAGGATGGCCAGCGTGGATGGACCCGCGAAAAGATAGAAAAATATAATATAGAGAGATTCCATGACCTTATTGGCGCAGGCTGGGATCTGGTGATCATCGATGAGAGCCACAAGGTAGCAGGCGCATCAGACGATGTATCCCGACATGAACTGGCAAAGGAACTGGCCCGCGCTGTGCCAAATGTTCTGCTTCTATCTGCCACCCCGCATTCAGGCAAATCAGATGCCTTTCGCCGTTTGTTGTCTCTTCTTGATCCCGATAGTTTCAGCGCAGGAGTACCTCTCACCAAACAACTTGTTGAGACTTATGTCATACGAACCGATAAGCGCTCTGCGACCCATGCCGATGGTAGGCCACTATTCGCTCCACGATCCACGCGGTTAATAACTGTGCCGTTTGAACCGCGCCATGCCCTTCAGCAGCAGCTTTATGAAGATGTCTCGACCTACGTTGTGGAGGGCTACAACAAGGCGCTAAGGACAGGCGACAAAGGCTCTCGTTTGCTTTTGATCCTGCTTCAGCGCCTGATGAGCAGCTCTACCCGTGCTATCCGCGGTTTCCTCGAACAGCGAGTGGAAGTATTGAGCAGTGGTAACGCCAATGAAGCAGCGCTGGGTGAGGAACGCCTTTTTGATGATGACGATGAGGACCTGGAATCCCTGGCGCAGGGAGTGCTGTTCCAGGTGCAAGCAAGCAGTGAAGAGCGCAAAGACGTGCAGCGGCTGCTCGACCTGACACTGCGAGTTGAGCAAGCAGGACCCGATGCCAGAGCCGAAGCTCTCTACAAACAGATGCTTACCCTGGCGCAAGACGATGCCGAGCCAAGCAAGAAGTATTTGATCTTTACAGAATTTGTCGCAACCCAGGCGATGCTGCGAGACTTCCTTGAAACGCGAGGATATGTGGTATCTGCGCTGAACGGCGCTATGGATATATCGGAACGCAAGGCCGCAGTGGATGAGTTCCGCAATGAGTCCCAGGTGTTGATCTGCACAGACGCTGGCGGTGAAGGACTGAACATGCAGTTCGCACATGTGGTTATTAATTACGATCTACCTTACAATCCAATGCGGGTCGAACAGCGGATTGGGCGTGTAGACCGAATAGGCCAGGAGCGCGAGGTCAAAGCAATCAACCTGGTTCTTGAAAACTCAGTTGAAGCCCGCCTGTACGATATATGGCAAGTTAAGCTCGCCCGCATTTTGGAAGAGTTTGGCGTGGACAAAACGGGGGATGTGCTCGATTCCAGTGCCGCCAGTGTGGACTTCGAGAAGTTAGCTCGAACGGCTATTCTCAATCCTAACGCGATAGACGAAGAGTTTGACCGCATGGTGGTTGATATACGCAAGGCTGCCGAGGCTGCACAAAGCACCAATGCCCTATACATTGGCAATGTTGAAGAGATCGACCGTCAGCCTAATGTACCACTGCAGGCATGGCTTGCCACGTTGGTCGCACCACAGCAGGTTGAAACAGATGACCTATCTGCTATCGATATTTCTCAACGAGTGATCGAACAGGTGAACGCATTGACCCCGTTCTTTGCTGAAGGCAAAGCAGTGCCCATCCTGAGTGTTGACAAGCTTGGCTTCCCGTTGGATGGTTGGTTCTCGGTATGGAAGGTTGGAGTAGCGGAAGGAATCTGGCGGCAGCAGCAGGCGTTCGCAGTCTATGTAAATGCTGAAGGGCAATCGTATTCCAAAGCCGCGCAGCGCTTATGGGATGAACTGGCAACGCGGCAGGTCGAGGTCAAAGCTATAGGTGAAACCCTAGACTATGACCTGGCTGCACTATCACAGGTAGCAGAAAATGAAGCTTCCGCCATTTTCAATTCCATAGTGGCAAGAACCCGTGATCGCGCCCGCAGTCGCCTGAATGGGCTTGAGATGAGCTATCTGGCACGCCGCACATCCCTGTCAAGCATTGGACTGGACAATGTGCGGGAAGCGCGACGACGCGAGTTGCAGAAAGAGTATGCCGAACGAAAAGCTGAAATTGCGTTAGTTGCCGAGGCGCTTCCTGATCTGCAATGCTTATTTCTTGCGCGGGTTACAGCGCTATGAGATGGGTTGACGCTCTAATCGAGGACATCCGACCCAAGTTCGGCGGAATTCCCACTTTTATATTAGATCCAGACCACCTGTTGGATATACCAGAAGTGCGTGAGGCCATCCGCAGTAATGGGATGGCACTCGGAGATTGGGATGGTATTCCCACGTCGCTAGTCGCATTAAAGACCCTCGACGATGACGCAATGCCAATACTGGTCGTTGGCGATACAGCTAAGAGACACATTGTTGAGGCATGTCTTATCAATTTCCGCTGGGAGAGTATAAGCGTTGGGGCATTGATGCCCAAGTTTGCCCCATTTGTGGTGAAGTCTATTCCAAGCTCAAAGTGGGATAAACTCCTCGAACTCCACGACGAGGCACGAACTCCTCGTTCTCCGCAAGATACGGCGCTGCTGATTGGCCGAGCACTATACGGTGTAGACACCGAGTTCTTGCGTCATGGGCAAGGTTGGCTGCAGTTGCTGACACGCTTGGCCATATCTGGTGAACCACTGCCATTGCCTATTGCTCGTGCCATCACGGAGTCGTCGTCACCTCCGTGGCCTGAGATCCATCGACCAGACACACTTTCCGAAACTGCGAATTCGCGTGCGGCGCTTTCTGCAATATTGGATAACCAACCAGTTATATATGAGCAGGCATCGCGGGCGGAGCAAGTTCTCATTTCAGATCTTACGGCAGAGTATTCAGCAATATCGCCAGAGGTCGAGATTTGCGATCTAGTGAGTCTGTGGCATCAGGAGGCAACCACTCCTGAAACGGTTCTCAGATTTGGGCTGGAATATGCAAAGGTTCAGGATCAAGGCGGACTGTCTGAAACCACGCGGGTGGAAATCTATGATCTGTTCTCGGCCTGGCTCAAGATAAACTATGGGCTGCTGTTCAGTACTGTGAATCCTGCGGTACTGCGATTGAGTACCTTGCTGAACACTTTGGATGCAGAGTATTCAGGTGAGCGTGTAGTATTGTTCGTGATCGATTCCCTTGGCCTTGCGGCATGGGAACGAGTAAAAGCACGTTGGATATCTGATGGCGTGATTGGCGGTGCTGTAACGCGTGCCGCGTTTGCGATACTGCCAACAATCACAACCTTGAGCCGACGTGCCATCTTCGAAGGAAAGCCTCCGTCGCAGTTCTCACCAGATGTACATTCCCAGCGACTGGAACGGACGCTCTGGGCAAACCGATACAACAATCAGGGTGAGTGCTTTCACGATGCCGAGATGCGCGGCTTCGCCGATAGCCTGGCTAAGAACACTCCCAATATTTGTGTGGTCGATATAAGTTGGGACAAGCGTGGTCATTCCATCGATCCACGTACTGACAGCATCGCCGAAGCAGCAAACACATGGGCAGGACGGACAGGAGTGCGAGATATGGTTAGCGCCGCATTGGATGCGGGGTATCGGGTGATTTTAACAGCGGACCACGGACAGACAGAATGCATCGGTCAAGGCCGCCTGAACGTTGGTACGCTTACCGATGAAAGATCCAAGCGAGTGATGCTGTTCAGCGACAAAAGCGTGTGCAACAATGCTGGTACTGATTGGACAGACAACTTTCGTCCTACGGGTCTACCTGTCGATATGTTTCCGCTGTTCGCGGCATCTCTCAGTAGTTTCGATTTTAAGGGAGCAGCAACTGTAAGTCATGGCGGGTTGAGTTTGGATGAGGTGCTTGTTCCTGTGGCGGAGCTTACGAAGTGAACGAAAAGATCCCTGTTATGTTTGATAGGATGCTTCGTCCTGAATGGATAGATTACGCCCTTCAGCAGTTCCTAACGTCTAAGGATGAGACAGCATTACGCAACGACCTTACTATCTTTCTTACCAGCCAGGTGGCAGGGCAGCAAACGGTGATAAAAGTCGCGAGACAGCTTAATCTTACTGTTGGGTTCAAGTCTTCGATCCCACGGACAAAGCTTGAAGAGTACCACCGCAAGATGAGCGTGCTTTCGCCAGATGAACGTATGCATCTACGGCTGCAGATACTTGTTGAGTCGACGCCTTTTGTCGCCGACTGTGTGACAGCAATTAAGAAATTATCTCTCCTTGGAGTGGATGGCGTTGAACTGACCCAGATGTATGATCGGCAAGTCGCACGATACGGAGACCGTTCAATGGTGTACCGCCGCGTACGGTACGTGCTACAAACGCTTAAGTTTATGGGCGCTGTGGAAAACCGCAACAGAAGATGGTTTTTGGCGAAGTGGGTTCAATAACTCGTGGTAGTGTTGGCGGCGGTCCCGTCGCAAGTCATGTAGAATGCACATATTCGAATCAACCTGGTTGCGGTCGACTTGGCGGCCACCTACATCAGCAAAATACAACTGACGGTAACCTGGCCGCAAATCTTGTCGCATGAGAATCTTAATGGGGCTGTGCGCATCGCATTAACAATATATAATCCAGGCCCATAGGATTGCTTGAATACTAGGTAGAATATGTGTTCGCGTGCCAACCTTTTACCCACTCAAAGATACGTATAAAACATGAAGACCAAATCTGACGCATGGACCATTGTGATCGTTGGCCTGTGGAACACCTATATATTTTCGCCTGACTGGGTGAGTAAGACCCTCCTCAATCAGAACGATGTCGCACTTGAGTTTCTCATCATTAGTGGTAAGCCGCAAGTGCGATTTTCAACCAATCGGCTGATATTCGCTGCTGCAGAAGATAAAATTGTGATCGCCGCTAAGGACACTACGGATGAAACACTTAAAGAGATGGAGAGAGTTGCTAAGCACGTCGTCGAAGAACTACCTCACACTCCGATAAGTGGCATTGGTGTTAACATGGGGTATGTAGTTGACGACTTACAAAATGACCTGGGGCGATTGTTTCCGATGGGTGATGTCGGCGGCCTAAGCGACGCAGGATGCGAAATTGAACAAACGGAAGTCAAGCGCGCACTTACCATTAATGGCGGACAACTTAACCTTCGTATCGTCTATGGAGATATCACACCAGAGATCCATTTCAATTTCCATCGCGAAATCGCAGCTACAAGTACCGTTGCCGAAAAGACAATCGCGCTCACGGATAAGGTTCTCGAATACCGCGATGTGACATTGAGCGTACTTAAGCAGGCATACAAACTCGAATTAGATGCGGGAGAATAGTGATGGGGACTGACAACAAGGCGGGGATGGAAACGGCATCAGGGTTTACAACTGCGGAGAATGGGCATGTCATAAAGCGAATTGAATCGGTGACTACCACCCTCGCGACTTCTTCGACTTCTGTACTGAGCAAGAGAGTTATGGTTCGTGATGCCTCTGTGAGTAGCGTTAGTGTGCCATACAATGTGACGCGTGAGAACGAGCGTAGGAACAACCTAATAGCCAACAGGGGAGTTGGAGATCGATCCTCGACAACGAACGAATGAACGCTTCGCTCAAGGTAGATTGCGTATCGGCCCGTCATATACGAGGCACACGCTTACGTAGCTGTATTCCCGTAAGGCTCCACACATGCCAGAACTGACATCTGTGACAACGCACGAACCAGCTTCACCATCGCATTTTACATATTGTCGGCTTAAGCCAGGTTCAGACCTACAGCAAGGCGATGTACTTCGGAAAACTACAGAAATCGTTGAGCTACTCAAAGAAGTGCATCCTCACTACGCCCTTGAATCCTACACGCATTTCCTCGTCCTAACTCAATCATGCGACCTCGTGAGGCGAGCAAAAAACCAGTGCAAAGCCAGATATATCACTCTCGCCGCGATACGACCTTTGTCGTTGCTCGTTGAGCGCCAGATCCAAGAAATGCAGTCTGACCCATTCAAGAGGCAGGCTAATATCTGTACAACCAAGCAACGTGAAGCCCTAAAAGTATTCCTTGAAAGACTGCTAAACAACAACGAATCCGACTATTTCTACTTACATGAAGACGCCGCGTTAGGATTTCCTGAGAGCCAGTGTGCCTTCTTGAGGCTGTCTATTTCTGTTCGAGCTTACCAGCACTACGACATTTGCTTAAGATCCCGACTGTTCTCGCTAACGGAGACGTTCAGTCACAAACTCGGATGGTTGGTTGGTAACATGTATTCTCGAATCGATACGGTCGACTGGGTGCCCGACAATCTATCCGCCGTAGATTTTCAGAATCAGATATCAGATATCCTTGACGGATTAGTCCGTTTCGAAAGCGAAGACAAGATTAATGCAGCAAAGAAAGAGCTGTCCGATGTGGAGGCGCTGGACGCAACTGCTTTGAGAGAACGTATCAACGCTATTGTAGTTCCATCCAAGAAGGACCGCACCATTGACAGTGTAATCCGAGTATTAAAGGAAATGGAAATCGTAACAGATTACAAGGTCATTAAACAGGTGAAGCAACGCCTAACTAATGACACCGATATTGCACAGATATTGAAGTGATTAGCTTTGCCACGCGCGTGAGCTGGAAATGGGGCATCGGTGCCCCATTAGTTGCAGATTGCAGTTTATCGTTGCCATTATGCTCACATCAGTTGAGTAACAATCAGCTTTCCCTGAGACCTCAATTTCGCCTCCAATTCCCCGCCCACCCAGCCACCGCTGAGGTAACATATTCCCAGCCGTTTGAGCGTGAGACTTCGAACCACTCCCCATAAACACGCGCCCTCATTTCTGAGATCCGTTCGCGCTACTCCTCGATTCCCTTAACAGATTTGGCGCTCTGCTCATTTAGTAGCAATCAGCTATTTTCGGGCGATTCCGCCCGCTGATCAAATTACAGAGGGGAAAACGATGATTCCAGAGGATCAGTCAAAAGACAACAAGAAGCGCAATATCGGTTTGAATTATCTGAGCGTGAACGATTGGGCGGGAGAGGCGAAGGAGCAAGAATGGCTGTGGGATCGCGCCATTCCGTTGGCACACCTTACAATCGTACAAGCTGCCCAAAAGGTGGGCAAGAGTACTTTTGTAAGAAATCTCATCGCCGCTGTTTTGTCTGGTAACGACTTTCTGGGTCGTAAAGTCGCGAAAGGTGACGTTTTGTACTTGCCGATTGAGGAATCACCAAGTGCCGTTAAGAAGCACCTCCTGGCGCTTGGCGTGGATGACAAAGCACGCATCGTAATTCCAACTATTCTCGACGAAAAATGCAAGCTCAAAAGCCAGGGACAAGTCATCCGCGACACCCAAACACTCACCGAAGTGATCGCGGAAGTCAAGCCCGTTCTCGTGGTGATTGATCCGCTTACGCTGTTTCTGAAGACAACGAGCCTGAACAGCTACGATAAGGTCTATCAGGCACTTGAACCGCTCATTCACGTCGCCCAAGAGCACGGTACAGCCATTGTGTTTCTGCATCACGAGAGCAAGGGCGCCTCCAAGGGCTCTAACGTGGGACAGCGTGGAATGGGCAGTGTAGCACTCCCTGCTGCTGTTTCAAGCACGATCAGCATGACCAATAAGAATGGCGTAAGAATGATCGAAATAGAAGGCCGCGATATCCTGCCATTCAATGATCTGCAGCTCTCCATTGATGAACATGGCGTGATTACCACGGGCACTGCCTGGGACGATTTTGTTGCCGATAAATTCGGACTGCAGATACTTGAGGCGCTGCAAGTAATGGTTGAGCCTCTGACAATGGTAGAACTTGAAATTTGTGTTTTTGGCGACCAAAAAGCTGTAAAGACCGCGATCTACAAGCTGATCGAACGCGGGGAAGTGGTCCATCTGAGCGGTAGAGGCGTAAAGGGCGATCCAAAACGCTATGGTTTGCCGAAGGGCGTTTCAGAGGCACAGGAAGGGTAAACGGATCGATTGGAAGACTGATTTCCAAGGCTAACAAAAGCTTGGCACACTGGAAACACTGGAATACACCACCAACACTGGTATTTTTGGAATTGGATCTCTATAATGGTGGTGTATTCCAGTGTCTGGTAGTGTTAATGGTGTCGAAATAGTGTAATGCGAGCAGTCGGAATTTCGTGAAAAAGCACCGACGTAGCAAACGGATGCCTGAAGATACAGTTCGAAGCAAGCGAAGGTGGAGTGTGAATTCGGTGCGTAGTCAGTTCCTAATAGCAGCATACGCGATACTTCAGAAATCGGCAAGGCCCATGACGCCGAAGCAACTGATTGATACTGCCCTCAAAGAAGGACTGCTATCAGACAACCGAATCGGCAAGACGCCTCGCCAGACTATGAACTCAAAGCTGAGCGTTCATGTCCGCAGACACGGAGATAATTCTGTGTTTGTGCGAACAGCTCCTGGCTTTTTCAATCTTCGTGCATTGATTGGTGAAGTATACGAAGCTCCTCCTCGAATCCCTGCAACGCCAGCAGAGCGAGTTCTGGTATTTCCAAGTACATCGCTGGATTCATATGGTCGGTTTCAGGGAATAAGTACAGAATGGCAACCTGTACTTTCGCATTTGCTTGGATCATCCAATTGTAGATATATGGACCGCATTGAAGCAGAGCAGAATGACGACTACAAGCAGATAGTCACTTACGTAATGGTAACCTGTGGAACGAAGATACTGGCATTCAAACGAGGTAGCTATAATCGGGTTGAGGACTTCCTTCGAGGCAGCCATTGCATCGGATTTGGCGGTCACGTATCTTCGGCGGACCTTGACCTTCTTGACTCCATTAACATGGGAGTCCTAAATTGCGCGAGCCGTGAAGTCTTAGAAGAAATCAAGATGCCGACCAAGGACATCGAACGGCTCAAATATGGCCAAGGCATCGAGATAGTTGCGGTGCTTAATGACGATTCATCTCCAACTGGTCGCCGCCACTTTGGGATCATTTTTCGATATGAGGTGTGCGAGAACACCGAACTTGAAGATTGTCGACCTAGGGAGCTTTCAGTCACACAAATGCGATGGGTTGACCCTCATATACCAAAATTCTCGTTGTGGGACTTCGAATACTGGTCCCAACTCTGTTTTCGAGTTTTCTATAACGACGCAATTAGCATCCAGCCGAGCTTCAGAATACGACGGAGAACGCCGTTCAGGTCTCCTCACATTCTGTGTATATTAGGACAAGTTGGAAGTGGGAAGTCTGAAACCGTTCGAGTATTGACTGAAGAGTGCGGATACACTGAAGTCAACAGCGGTAAGGTGATGGCTAGGATACTACGGATACCTCCCGTATCTGAGGCGACTAGGACTGAGTTTCAGCGAGCCGCGTGGGATTTCATATCGTCTGAAGGTGGGCCAGAACAACTCGCCTGTGCAATTTGGGGCGAAATAAACGCGGTGAGTTCATCAAGAATACTGGTTGACGGAATTCGACAACGCTCCACTCTTGAAAGTTTTCGTGAGCTTGCGGGCAAGCGTAGGATTGCTGTCGTGTACGTCCATACACCACCTGACGTAGCCTATGAGTTTTATCGAGATCGACTGGTCGACAACGCATCAATACACGAATTTCTTTCTGTGCGGGACGCACCAGTCGAACGAGAAGTTATGGATATGCTTGCTATCAGTGATGCTGTTCTATACAACTGGACTGGTCGTACTGAGTATCGAGAGATAGTACAGCAGTTGATCAGCGAGATCAGTAATTAAGAAGTAGGAGTCGAAGTTATGAACGGCGGTTACGATGTCGGCTATGCCAATTGCCTATGTTTTTGGGGCCGAGAACCAGGCAGCCTTGTCAAACGCCTCGCGATTCATGTTCCTGAAATGTATGACCTCGATATTCTGGATGCAGGTTGCGGCGAAGGAAAGAATGCAGCATATCTTGGCAATCTTGGTGCTCGCGTGAAGGCGGTGGACTGTTCTTCGCTAGCCATAGCAAATGCAAAGGCAACATGGACTCAATGTGAAAATATAAGTTGGGAGGTCGCCAACATTCAGACATTGGATCTTCCGATATCGTACGACATCGTGGTCGCTTACGGGCTACTGCACTGCCTTAACGGCGCTGACGAGGTGTCGCGTCTGGTTGAAAAACTCAAAGATTCCACGCTGCCAGCGGGGTTTCATGTTGTTTGCGCATTTAACTCTCGTTTTCAACAGCTTGAAGCACACCCAGGATTTCACCCTTGCTTATTGAGCCACACAGAGTATCTTGCGATGTATGAAGGCTGGGAAATTCTTGAGCAGAGTGATTCAGACCTGACTGAGACACACCCGCACAACCAGATCGAACATACACATTCGATGACTCGCATCATCACTAGGAAGCCGTCATGACAATCGTCTGTCCACCTGAACTTAGGAACATATACCGTGATGGCCGTTTACTTCCATTCATCGGCGCTGGCTCTTCAATGTCAGTTCAGTGGTCAGACAGTGGTATAGCCAAGCGAGGTCCATCGTGGAAAGAGATGGTTGATCAGGCCGCACGAATTTTGGGGTTTGGCGACCCAGACCTCTTACGCGTTCGAGGCACTGATCTTCAGATCCTAGAGTACTTCAAGACTGTGGAGACGACTGCCAAGCTTACTAATTGGCTGCAAAACAACATGCGGCCACCTGATGATGCGTTAGAGGCATCGCAGATTCATAGCGAGTTAGCTCGGCTATCAAACTGTAGTATTTTCTACACTACCAATTACGATGCTTTTATCGAGCGCTCATTCAACCTTAACAAACGGGATTGTATCATCGTTGCCGACGAAGCAGGTATGGGTAAGCGGAGCGGTTCTGCTGAGATCGTCAAGTTTCATGGCGACTTTGATCACCCAGATAACATGGTGTTATCGGAGTCGGATTACGAGAAGAGACTAAAGTTTGAAACTCCGATGGATTACCGATTGCGGTCTGACATCTTGGGGCGCAGCTTGCTCTTTATTGGCTATAGCTTCAACGACTGGAACGTATCCTATCTTTTTAGGCTGGTCAACGAGCATCTCGGCGAACTGCCAGTCTCTTTCTCGGGTAAAAGGGCATATATAATAATCGCCAATCCATCCGACTTCGAGCGCCTCTTGTTCAAAACACGCAAGATTGAAGTCATTCCTTCGTATGGCTCCGATTTGGCGGCTGACATAGCAGCACTGCTTAGGGAACTACGGAGCTGACTATGCCACCAATCACTATTGTCTACGCAACGTCCAGCAGTCACAAACGTGAAGAGATCGAGATCTTCCACTCAGTGGGTTACCTCGATGACGGTACTATTGTCCGTGATAGCTTTACTTTCGACATACGGCCCATTCAGATTCAAGAGGTACTGGAAGTCGATCTTGGCGTGATGGTTCGAGCGGAAGTGGTGAAGGCATACAGCCAACTGCGAGTACCATGCATTGTTGAACACGCTGGCCTGATATTTGATGATTATCACGATAAGTCGTATCCTGGTGGTCTCACTAAGCCAATGTGGAACACACTTGGCGACAGATTCGTTCAGGAAACAGGTTCGAGTGGCCGCTGCGTGATCGCGCGCGCTGTTATCGCATACTGCGACGGAAAGCGCGTCTTCACGTTTGATGGCGAGACCCACGGTACAATTGCCGATTCCCCGCGCGGGAGCAGAGACTTTTATTGGGACACGGTGTTTATCCCAGATAATGCGAACGGTGAGCCAGGTAGCATGACTTACGCGGAAATCGTTGAGAGCAGTCCGCTCGGTCTGCCGCACAAGGTCAATAACTTATCGCAATCAAGCAAAGCAATGCGCAAGTTTCTTGTCTACCGAAAAACCAATGAGCCAGGTCTATGGTCTATGGTGTGAACCAATCTACCTCTTTGATGTTTGGCGGCACTGGTAGTCGGCACGCACGGCCATCGTACCATTTCTGTGTCCTATCTGCCGTAGTTCGACTTGCCCAAGGGTGTTTAATTGATGTGTTCCGTCAAGCAAAAATCGCCATTCCGTAGCGTTCGATAGGACGGCCAAGTGATCCATTTCATTGACAACGAAGAAGGCTATCTCGATTGGCTGACAGAGCATCCTCACGGCTTTGTCGTTAACTGTCTCCGCAAGCCCACACCAACTTATCTTAAGCTGCACAGTGTTTCCTGTAGCCATATCAGCACATCAAAACGGACAAACTACACCAGCGCCGCTTATAGTAAGATCTGCTCCGACAGCGAACAGGAACTAATCGATTGGGCTGCCGCACAGGGTTGGCTGCTGGACTATTGTGGCCATTGTGGGTATGTCGGGTTTTGAATCTGCAAACGACATCGTAGCCTCAACCCGCTATTTGGAGGTCCCGAAATGGAAGTATCGCTCAGACCGCTAGACGCTGACACGCTCGATGCATGCTGGGAGCTAAAGATCAGCGACCAACAGATGCAAGAAGCGTTCTTCGATGAGAGCACGCAAGCCATTAT
>CAIXIX010000469.1 GCA_903919615.1 uncultured Chthonomonas sp. | reverse complement strand
TGATACCTCTTAACAGAGTAGCCACCTCGTTTCCCATTTGGAAGACTGGTAGCTCATTGGCCTAGAGGTAGGGAATATTACTTCGGCACTTTACGGATTTTACCACCGTAGCTGACAGTGGATACAGAAACCGCAAAACGAGGCAGCAAACGTGTACGGAAGTGCCACACCGTGGATGCGCTGAACAGAACAGCGCATACTCTCTACATCGATGCAACACGGGTCACCAACACCTGGGATTCTGCCGGGCAGCAGCTCACGATGCAGGATGTTACCGGCGTCACCGGTTACGTTTACGACCTCGATGGCAGGCAGATTGCCGTGCAGAACCCGACCGGAATAAGCCTGACGAGCACCCTGGATTCGCTTGGCGGCCCGTCGGAGGTGGTTCTGGGTCAAGGTCGGTCTCGCCAAATGAGGTACATTTGGGGCGGACTCGCCAGCCAGAACCGCAGTGGCACGAGTTCTTTCTACCTTTACGACAGCCAGGGCTCGGTGCGCAACCTTGTGAACCCGGCTGGAGCGATTACCGACACCTATTTATATACAGCGTTCGGGGTTGAGTTACTGACCTCTGGTTCGACTATAAATCCGTTCAGGTATGTCGGGCTGTATGGGTATTACCACGTATTCGTAGATATTTATTACATTCGTGCGCGGTGGCTAGATGCGATTAAAGGAAGGTGGGATAGTCGGGATCCGATTGGGCCTGCGATACCCAATTCGAATTTGTATGTCCAGTCGCATAATGAACCGGTGCTCTTGGTCGATCCCAGTGGCGAATACCCGTCAGTGGGCAACTGCACGGGTGGAACCGTAAATGCAATCAATTTGGCTTGTAATTGCATTTCAAATCCAGGGCCAAGCGATTGGGCAGCCGTTGGAACGAGTATTGCCTACGTTTCGCGTCAGCTATCGCTTCCCTGTGCGTCGTCGTGGTCAGCCAACAAATCGCCCACTTGCTATTCACACTTCTGCACATTCGGTCCTGCAATATCAGGAACTTGGTGTGAACGCACCGCCCTGCGCAACGATTTCGATATGGGACGCGCACTGTTAGTGTGATGGCGCCAGCAATCGGACAGGGGATTACAAGTGATGCTGAGTTGGATGCTCGAAGAGAATATCGTTAACTTCGTGAAGATTGTCTCAGAGCGGGTTGGTTACAACGCTGACGAGTGGGATACGGACGCAGTAAAATTTGGTCTGGAGAACACAAAGGAGTCAGAGAATCAGTGGTTTCAATATCCCTTAATCGGTCAGATAACTCTGGAGTTAAGTTACGCCAGCGGTTCAAACAACATTATTCATGTTCGGGGCGATGTACCTGCGCAGATTATCCCGAATATTCAGGCCGTACTCGTCATTCTTCAGGTTCACTGCGCCGAAGGTGAAACCGACGACGTTGAGGGTCTTGTCGTCGACGCGTTCAAGAGTTCGGTGCGACCTAAGTGGTTGCTTGGATGTTCGCCTGCGGAGTGTCGGCGTAGCTATTTCGAGTACAGCAAGATATTGAAAGCCTTTTCTGACATGGAGTGGCGAGATCTCACACGCGAGAATAATCGTCCGCCGCTCAACAGCGATTTGTATCTATTAAACGAACAATCATTACAGTACTTTTATCCTGCATACCTAATTGCATCGTTACGCGATTGGAACGCTATTTGGGTTGAACAGATACAAAGGATGGAGCACGAGGGCTGGGTCTCCCTGCCGGCTTCCGCGACGCCACTTCAGCGCGAACTACAGCTGTTTGTTTTACGAGTACTTGGTGCCAGGCCCGACGCTCCAGCGGCCTTTTGAAGGTAGAAACCTCGTCGGCGTTAATTCGGCTGTGCAGTTAGGCGCCCGGAGGGGTTGGCTGTGACGGCGGAAGCGGCAGAATAGGCGTAACAAGGCCTGGAACGTGCGCCGACGGCCCTTTCGGTACTGGTACCAGCGGCGGTCCTGGGTCGACAGTTATCGGCTGCTGCGCCTTCGGCAGATGAGCGGTAATACCGCCGTCCCCCGGCGTGGTAGCATCCAGCCCACTCGGATCAGTCGCTCCCAGCGGCCCATTCTCGCAATAAGCGTACCAGTTCGTGCCAGCGTACGCTGGATCGCGGCTGATAAACCGCCCGATGGTCGGATCATAATACAGGTGGCCAAGCAGCTTGAGGCCGGAATCGCTGTCAGTCTGGTATTGCGACGAGCCGGCAAACCCGAACGGGTCCCACTCTTCCCTGTTCCCTCTTGCCTCTTACCTTGTCCCATGTCCCTGTTGGAACCAATAGAGTCACCATGATAGAAAGCGCTCGTTCCTGCGCGGTTCTCGCTTAGTCCCGGCGTATAAACGGCCGATCCACCTGAAAGCACCGGCGCCGCAGGCGCATCGCCATCCGTAACGTAGTTGTGCGTACCGCCGGAATCGACCTTCTGGACCCGAAGATCGTTCCCATTATATGCTAACGAGTTCGTCGCTAACCTGTCAACTCTCGCCCAGATCTGCCAGGTCAAGCAAAGTGCGAAGCACGATTTCGCGAAGCGACCCAGGCGCGAACGTAAGTGCGTGCATGTCGGGACAGCC
Organism: uncultured Chthonomonas sp.; assembly: GCA_903919615.1. GTDB lineage: Bacteria > Armatimonadota > Chthonomonadetes > Chthonomonadales > Chthonomonadaceae > CAIXIX01. The sequence continues at coordinate 1,668 of CAIXIX010000469.1, read as the reverse complement.
GCCACCATCCACCACATGCCACTCCTCCTCCTACGGTGCGCGCCTGCGGCGCGCACCGTAGGAGGAGGCGAAAAAGTGGATTTATGGCGGCTGTGGCCCGCAATTCCCAGCCCTTCGGACTGGACTATCTTCTTATGCCACTTCAGGGCGAAATACACGTCGCCACAGTGAGTCGTCAGCGTTGACGGCGTTCTAGCCCGAAGGGCGGTCAGCGAAGCTTCCTGCCGGACCGTTCACCGGTCCGGTCAGCAGACCCCTAGATCTGGAGCCCGCGAGGGCGATTTCGCAACCATCCACGCCTTCCAATCACCACCCCCAAAATAGATCACGATTACCTTAGCCCGAAGCACGATTTCGCGAAGCGACCCAGGCGCGTACGTAAGTGCGTGCACGATGGTACAGCGTCCACCATCCACCACATGCCAGTCCTCCTCCTACCGTGCGCGCATAAGATGGTAATGCGGTAAATTGGGCGCCTGCCGGAAGGCGGCGTACAGGAATTGGAAGGTATTGCCGCTATGGCCTCGTCGCACAATCCTCCAACGGTTATCTACTTAATCTTGTCTCGCCAGTACTTACCAACTGTGCAGGAAAGCACGACCCAGACGCAAACGAAGAACCAGCCGACCTGGCGTACATATTGACCAAGGAAAACTGGATCGTGGTGTAGGCAGCGCGATACAGCGATTCCAGCGATATTCACTGTGGCGAGCGTCAATACCATAGCCGTCTCTGTCAGGATTTGCCGCCAAATCCGGTTACGTATTATCGGCTTTTTTGCTGCCATTACCGTTTTTAGGTTATCATCCATAGTACTCCTTTATCGCATCGCGAATTTCCGTTAGTCTGTGAGCGAGAAATACCCAGGTATACCGCTTCGACTTGTCATTGATCGTGCCATCACGGCCAACTAAATTGATGCGAACGCCAACTGGAACCCATAATGCTTTAACATGTGTGGCTAGCTCGTAGCATCTAACTATTTCTGAAAGTGCTAACGAGCTTGGCCACAGTTCTCAATCTATTTTTGTCCGCAGGGTAGGACTGACCGAATTGATGGACAAGGCCAACTCGTGCGGATATAACCTCATAGTCCTACCTTCTTCCTGATCCAATTCATCAAAGTAGTAATCGGTGTCGGTCCGCCGCCGGAGGGTAGTTGGACTAATCCCCCGCTTGTTGGTGGATCAGTGTAAATTGGGATCTGTACCAATCCGTGGCTGTCGCCATTATGCAAGGATCTGGATGCCCCAAGCCCAATTGTGCCTCCAACTCCGACACCAATTATGACTCGACCTGGGGCCGGGGCGCCGATGATACCGCCCACTGCACCTCCAGTGCCGCTTAAGAGAACGTCAATATAGGGCCAGAGATCGACGAGATGCCCACTCGGATCCACCGCATTCACCGGATCGTGCTCGCAGTACAGATACGGTTTCTGATCCAGATAGGTGTCTCTCGACGTGAATGTTCCGGTCTGCGGATCGTAGTACCGGACTAGCTGGCCGATCCTGAACCAGTTCCCGGCAATGGTATCGTACCGCCGCCGGGCAAGTTTGAAACAGCAATCTCGCGCTTTTCGTAATCCTTCAAATCTAGCCAGGCAGAATACATCAAGAGAGACGACAGGACAGAAGTTATTAACTTACCTGAGTTGCTAAATAATGG